>CAMQSH010000036.1 GCA_947036575.1 uncultured Brevinema sp.
TTACTGTAGACATTCCTACAGTATCTCCACCAATTTGTTGAAAGTGACGAACTTCTGCTGGAGTCTCATATTGAGGTCCTAAAGTAGAAACATAAATACCTTTTTTAATATTGTATTTTTGATGATAAGTTTCATAAGTTGTTGTATCATAAGCATTTTGCATATCTACAAATCTATCATTAGTTAAAATCCCTTCTAATGGTGTGAAAAATTGTGTTTTAATATGATCTTCTATCATCATAATATCACCAGGTATATATTCAGGATTCATTCCACCAGCAGCGTTAGTAACGATCAAAGATTTAGCTCCAAGTTCAGCCATTACCGCGACAGCAAATGCGGCTTGAAAGGCAGAATAGCCTTCATACATGTGCATACGACCTTTCAATAATGCTACTTTTTTACCGTTTGATAATGTTACATAATAAATACAACTATCATGTCCTTTAACAGTAGACGAATGCATTCCTGGAATATCTTTGTAAGAGATCACTAGAGGATTTTCAAAATGATCTGCAATATGTGAAAGACCTGAGCCTAATACAACAGACACATCTACTTTATCTAGCCCCTGAGATTTTAAAAAATCTACAGCTTCCTGAATAAGTTTTTTATTATATAACATTTTTAACTCCTACAAATTAGCCATTGTTTCTTCATCAAGATCTGCATTACTGTAGACTGCTGAAACTTCATCACTATCTTCTAAAGCGTCATATAATTTTAAGAAAGAAAGTGTTTTTTGAGAATCTAGCTCTACTTTATTTTGAGGTATTTTTGAAATTTCTGCACTAGTTGCTACATATCCAGCTTGTTTTAAAGCATCAGAAACAGCTCCATATTCTTCAAAAAGAGTATAAACCTCAACAATATTATCATAAACATTAATATCATCAGCATTTGCATTCATAGCAACTTCCATCAATGCATCCGTATCATCTGTTTCAAAAGTGAGAACTCCTTTCGTATCAAACATCCAAGACACACAGCCTGGTTCTCCCATATTACCATTAAACTTAGAAAATATTTTTCTAACTTCAGCAGAAGCTCTGTTTTTATTATCTGAAGTAACATCAATAATAATCGCTACCCCACCAGGTCCATAACCTTCATAAGAAAAAGTTTCATAAGTAACTCCCTCTAATTCACCTGTACCACGTTTAATAGCTCTTTCAATATTATCTTTTGGCATATTCGCTGCTCTGCCTTTGTCTATAGTAGCACGAAGACGAACATTCGTACTAGGATCTCCCCCACCATCGCGTGCTGCGATAATAAGATCTTTTGCAATTTTAGAGAATAAATTCCCTCTTTTGGCATCTTGTGCACCTTTTCTGTGTTTAATATTAGCCCACTTACTATGTCCAGCCATAAGAACCTCTTTTTTTAAAGTTTTGAATTGAAATTTTAACAATAAAGGTGACCTTTCGATCACCTTTATAGATTTTTATATATTTAACAAAATTATTATTAAATAATTATTCTGTTGGATCTTCTGTAACCATTGCATCAACTTCTGTTCCTGCAGGCACTTCTAATTCTGTAGCTACGACAGTCATTTCTTCAGTAGTGGTGGTACCATCTTCTGTTGTCACTGGCTCTGTAGTAGCTTCTTCTTCTTCTACAAGATCTTCTGTTGTTTCTTCTGGTTTTGCTATTGGATCATATTCTGTAGAAAGAACTTCACCGATATAGAGGGCATCTCCAGTAGGTGCTAACATATCAACAACAACTTTATATTCTACTTCAATACTTTCGTTTCCAACAACATCTATTGCTTTTGCACGAACTGTAAATTCACCAGCTTCTTTTAAATAAATTCCAATTTGCTCATTATATTGTGTAAATTCTCCATCATTAACAGCATAAAGAATTTCTGCTACTACTGTTTCTGCATCAAATGCTTCTACAGAGATTTTATCTTTAGAAGAAATATAACGTATTCCTTCAATTTCTATAGCTTTTGCAAACACATTTACAGTGGGAGCTGTTGCATCAACAATAAGCACTTGTGATTTTAAGGTAGAAACGTTACTAACCATATCTGTTGCTTGGTAAGAAAGACGAAAAGCCTCAGTATTAGTATAGCCTAAAGATGCAAATGTTGTGTTTGTTTCAAAACGACTCATATCTTGTCCATTTGTTGAATATTCAATAAATGCTACTCCTGTTAAATCATCAAAAGAAGTAAATGAAAATTCTGTGTTTGGTCCAACATATTCTGAACCTGCAGCTTTATAAGGCTCTGGGGTTAATACAAGATCAATAACTCTAGGAGCTGTTGCATCTAAAGTAACTGAAAAAGTTTTTGAATAAGAACTATTCCCAACTCTATCAATAAATTGATAGTTTAAAGAGTGTTCCCCTTCTGTTGAAAAAGAGATTGGGTTTTTATAAACAGCATATTCACCACCGTCAACAGATACTAAAATATCTTGTAGACCTGATTGCTCATCTATACCTTGCACTTCAAAACGTGCCATAGGTGATGCAAATAAAGTTTCTCCATTTGTAATAGTATATCCAACTGTTTCCACATATAAAGGTTTAGCATTAGTAGCGACTACCTCCGTTGTTGCTTCTGCAATTGTCTCACCAGTTGTTAATTCATTAGTAACTACCCCATCAGTAACTACCTCATTAGTAGTAGCAAGAGTTTCTTCTCCCACCTCAGTTGTAACAGCTTCTTGTGCATTCATCATTGTTGTCACTAATAATAGTGATGCAATTAATAATCTTTGTTTCATTAGTTTTCCTCTTATATAACAATATCCTCTCCGTGATATGGTTATGTGTATTTGTTATTTTTCTTGATTTAATTTTTCCGTTAATAATTGTGTTTCATCTCTTTCTAAAATGAATTTTGGAGTTAACACAGTATAAAACTCATCATTAATTTGTAAGATTCCACCTATCATTTGATGACTAGTAAACTTACCAATTCCTTCAGCACTCTGAACCTGATTTTCATCTATTGTAAGAATTTTATCAAGAGCATCCACCAGTAATCCTATTGTAATTGTTTCAATTTTAACAACAATTAACTTTAAAGGCTTTTTATTATTAGCATCTTTAATAATATTGCTTTGATTATTAATATTTAATCTATCAAAAGAAGAGTTTGTGTTATCTATTTCAGCAAGTCTTTTATCAATTGATAACAGAGGAATTATTTTCCCTCTCAAATTCATAACACCTTCAACAAAAGTAGGAAAATTAGGCATAGATGTAATAGAAATTTCTCTGATAACTTCTTGAACTTCCATAATATCAATACAATAAAAAGATTTTCCGATCTTAAATGTAACAAATTGTTTTTCCATAGGAAATCCCCTATATGTAATAAAACAGATATACAATATTATATATCTGTTTTAAAAAAAATGCAAGTACTGTAAGTGTTTTTTATTATATTATTCATAAAAATTTAAAATAATAATATCCCGACGTCCTACATTATCTTCTTTATTCATTAAATAAAAACTCCAGTCCATTTTTTTTAGAGACATTAACAGTTGATTTTCTACAGCAAAATCTATTATGTTAAAATCTTTTATAAAAGCTGGGTTTTGTAGAATCATCTGTCCACCAATAGATTTGTTGTTAATAAATCTTCTAAAAGATACAGGTAATGTCTGTAAAAATCCAGATCGAGATTGATAGATATTTTCAACCAAGAGAGCTAAACTAGCTTCATCAGAAGAGATAATTAAATGATCCTCAACTATGCCTACCCATAAAGTAATATCATTAAATTTCCACCCATAAAATTGTTGCGTAAACATATTTTTATAAGCTATTTTCGCACCCTTAGATTTTGTCATACGAACTATTTCTTTAATATTTTCTGATAAAATTTTCTTATTATAGATTTCAGAGCTTATAGTAAAATTTAATATTTTTTTATCAAGATTAAATGCTCTTATAATATAAGAAAATCGTCCTTTTAAATAAGGCAGAATATTTTCTTGTATATTAATACCACCATCTTTTAAATTGTTGATAATAGATTTTATTGATAAATAATCAGCTCTATCAATTTCTTGTAACATTTTTAAAAAACTACTTAGATCTACATAAGTATGACCCACTATTCCAGGTTCTCCTGACTCAAAATCTAATAAGGTCATTTTTTGAATATTTTTAACTTTTGTACTATTTATTAATTCTTGATTGATTTTAGGATCATCATAAAAAGAAAATAAATCCAAAGTCATATTATTGCCACTAATATCAAAAGTCCCAGCAACTCTATCTCCCATTGTTATAAAAGAAGATGATGATTTTGGGATTTTATCTTTAATATAGATTGAATCCATCCATAATAAGCTTTTATTCCAATCTAATTTTAGATTTTTCACTATTTTTTGATATTCTTCTAATTTTTGTAGACCTTGAAAATTATAATATTCTAAGATTTCTTTTGATCCTGAAAAAATAACATAATTCTCTTCAATTCTATAAGGTATAGGAGTTGGTAAATTATCAAGCATCGTCTTTAAGAGAATTTCATTTTTTATTGTAAATACAGCATAACCTACATTCTTTTTAAGGTGGACATAAGCAAATCCCTTATCATAGTTTATACCTAGAGATTCAGCACCTTCTTTTTCAAAAACATTCACAAGCATTCTTTCTTGCAGTTTAAATCGCAATCTTGCTAAAGTATTAGAATATTCTGCACCTTTAGTCTTGTTTAAAATAAATCGCCATGTATCTGTTCCTGCCTTTATATTTGGGAAATAAATCACTAAAGAACCATCCAAAATATAAGGAGCAATCCCCTCATTTGAAAATGCTGGAATTGTGGAAATAAACATAAATAAAATTAATAAAAATTTCTTTTTTAACAAAGGAAACCTCCCTCTACTTTTTAAACGATATAATACTATCATTTATCGGATTTAACAAAATGTTCATTAATATTATTTATGTTTATCTATGTATCTTTTTATTGCAAAATTCCTTATTAAATTGTATCATTTAAAGATGTTTATTATTATTAAATGAGGAGCGTTCATTTTGAAAACACCTACTCAACGATTGTTCTCGTTATTAAAAGAATATAAAGGCTTAGTTTTTATCTCTTGTATTGCAGCAGTACTATTTGTCATGGGGCGTACTGGGGTATCTTTATTTATTGGGGAGTTTATCAATGATATTTTTATTGCTCAAAATTATTCTTCCCTGAATATAAAACAGGTATTAGTACTGTTTGCTTTTGGATTTTTATGGTCTGGAGCTCAGTATACTATGTATTTATTTTCGGGGAAACTTGCTATTCGTATTTCTCATCAACTTCGAGAAAGAATTTATAAAAAAATAATTAAGCTTCCTATGTCCTACTATCATCAAAATTCTAGCTCTAATCTATTATCCATTACTTCAAATGATATTACTTTGGTAGAAAGTTTTTTAATGACTATTATGGTACAATTATTAGCTCAACCACTGACTGTTATTGTTATTGTATCTGCAATGTTTACTATTAATTGGCAATTATCCCTATATTTTTTAATATTAGGTCCTATTATTGGAGTGTTTTTAGGCCTTGTTGGTGCTAAAATTCAAAAAATTGGTTCAAATATGCAAGAAAATGTAGCTCAAATAACCAAAGTATTTTCTGAAACAATGAGACATATTCAGATTATTAAAGGATTTAACTTTGAAAAAGTAGAAATTGATAATTTTAAAAATAAAAACAATCTTCAATTATCTTTATCCGATCAAGAAATCAAAATACGTTTAGTTGCGCTTCCTATGTCTGATTTTTTAGGTATTACAGCTATCATTTTAATTTTATCTCTTGGTGCTGTTGGAATACAATTAGGCATAGCAACTGCAAGTGATGTTACCAAATTTGTTGCCATGGCTATTATTTTATCAGAGCCTATTTCCTCATCGAATCAACTTATATTAATAGTGAAAAAGCTTGGTCCTTCTGCTAAAAGAATATTTGATATTATAGATACAGAAGAAGAGACAGATACTCATATTAAAAAATTCGATCATATCAAAGGAGATATTACTTTTAAAGATGTTTCTTTTTCTTATAATAAAGATCAAGTTGTTCTAAAAAATATTTCTTTAGAAATAAAAGCAAAAGAAACAATCGCCTTAGTTGGATATAGTGGCTCAGGAAAAAGCTCTTTAATTTCTCTTATTCCCAAATTTTATGTGCCTAATACAGGAGAGGTGTTGATAGATGGTCAGAATACTTTAGACTATAACTTATCTTCTATCAGACAAAATATATCTATTGTTTCTCAAGATACCAGTTTATTCAGTGATACTATCTATAATAATATCAAATTGTCGAAGCCTGAGGCTACAATGGAGGAGATTATCACCGCAGCAAAAATAGCAAATGCCCATGAATTTATTTCTCTGCATACAGAAGGGTATCATCGCTATGTAGGTGATCAAGGAAACAATCTTTCTGTAGGGGAACGCCAACGTATTATTTTAGCAAGAGCAATTCTACGAAATCCAGCTATTCTTATTTTAGATGAACCAACAAGTTCCTTGGATGCTGATTCTGAATCAAAAATAACAAAAGCTTTAGAAAATATTTATGGACAACAAACAACGATTATTATTGCTCATAAATTAGCTACTATTGAAAATGCTGATAAAATAGTTGTTATGAAAGAAGGTGAAGTGTTAGAAATTGGTTCTCATAATGAACTAATTACTCTCGATAGTTACTATAACAAATTATATCACGCTCAAAATTTATAATAATTAATAAGAAGGAGAAACTCATGAAAATAAATGATATTATCATTAAAGAACGTATTAGAAAAGATCTTGGTGATCTTTCACTACTTAAAAAAAGTATAGAAAAATATGGTCTTTTACATCCTATTATTATCAATAAAAACAATCAACTCGTATCTGGGGAACGTAGACTTACTGCTGCTAAAGAATTAGGTTGGGAAGAAATTGATGTTGTCATAAAAGAATTATCTTATAAAGAAGCACTAAATATTGAATTAACAGAAAATACTACCAGAAAAGACTTTGATAATCCTGAATTAGCTCATGGGCTTAAAAAACATCAACGAATTTACAGTAAAAATATATTTATTAAAATATCTGTGTTTTTTCAACAGCTATTTGAAAAAATATTTCCTAAGAAATCTAAATAGAAGGAGGGGTTATGAAATTTTATGCACTACTATTTGTTATTTTTCTTACAAACATCCAACTTTTTTCTGTTACCTCTTTAGATACTTTATCTATTAAGGGTGATATTAAGTTTCTTGATAATACTGTTCAAGGAAATTTTGCCTATACTATCAAAAATAATGAAGTAGTTACTAAAGAAGAGTGGATTTTTCTTATCCATCCTTCTATCAACATCTCTTCTGTAAGCCAAAATAATGTTCAAGCAAAAGTTGCCATTCAACAAGGTGTGAATTATCGTATTCTTACAGTTACATTACCTCAAGAAATACCTGCAAATGGACGAACCTCTGTCTTAGTAAATTTTTCTATCCCTGAACAAAATAATAATCCACGTATGCTTGTTCAATCTAATTTTGTATTTCTTGATGCTAGACAGTTTTGGTTTCCTTACCCCCTGAGAGACAATCAAGCTGATTTTGAGATTACTGTCACTACTCCTCAAAATCTTACCAGTATTATGGGTGGAAAATTAAATCAAAATACTATTATTGTAGATAAAAGATTAAGTACTTGGGAAAATGAACTAAAAGATTTATCACCAAGTGCTAGTTTAATTATTATGGATACACCTAAACAAAATAAAGATTCTATCTATTTATATAGTTCTAATAATAAGGTTTTTTCTATCATCGACAAACAATTTTCTCCTTTATGGGATCAATTGAAAAAAAAGCATAGGGTTTTTCCTCTCAGTGAAATTCATATTATACCTCTAGCAATTAGTATTCCTAATCATATAGATAAGGACGTTGAAGGAGAATTTTTAGGTAATATATTCTTATTAAACACTCCTATTATTGATCTTATCAATAATAATACCAATGATCAAACTCTATGGACAAAACCATCAGAACAACTTGTTGAAACACTAATTCATGAATTATATCATAGTTTTTTTCCTGGTATTGTTCAACATGATAGAAAGGATTCTTTATTTATAGAAAGCTTGGTACAATATCTCACTTGGGATCTAATTAATACTTCTTCGCCTATATGGGGTGATAAAATTAGCAGAAGGACTAGGTATTATATCCAAAACATCTATAGGAAACAACAATTGAATTATTTATGGGATTATCTCCAAGATAGCTCTTTATTATTTGGTTTTACACACAAGGTTGAATTAGATGGGATTACTTTAGCAGATACTTTGGTAGAGAAATATAAATCTATAGAATATACAAAGCTGGATGTTTATGAAACAATATACCAACATGGTATTAAACAAGAAATGATGAAACTGACTAATGAAACAATAATAGTTGATTATACGACTAATTTATTTGAAAACCCTATTGCATCAACACCAAAAAAATTATTTAATAGTTCTATTAAAGCTATTAAAACAAATTTTAATGTGTTTGTAACAAATACTACTTTCTTTAAAAGACAAAAAATCATTGCTATTCCCGTGAATGCAAGCTTTTTATCTATTGCCCATAATTATCCTTTTGAATGGTTTGGTCAACTAAAATGGGTAGAAAATAACAATACAAATATTCTTGATATTAAAATTCCAAAAAATACTATTTGGGAAACAAATCTTATAGGAGATATAAACTATATTCAAACAAAATCTCCTCTAGATATTATAGAAAATAGGCTTTATGACAATATTATTTCAGATAATGATGTTGGGAAGAAAATCATTTATCTATTAAATACTTCAAAAACAATAGAAGGCTTAAATATTTCTATTTCATCTAAAGCTCAGGTACAATTAACATCTTTAATAAATAATAAACAAATATTACAATGGGATTCTAGTTTTTATAGTGATCATGATAAAATTCTTATTAACGCTTTTATCCTTAATAAGAACCAAAAAAACTCTTATATAACTATACCTGTTAATATTGATAAAGATGTATATATTATTGATACTTTTATTACTAATTAATTAATTCACTAACAAATAAAAACCCCCTAAAATTAGGGGGTTTTTATTTGTTAGTGAATTAAAATTCTTATTAAGCAGCAGCATCAGCAGCAGCATCGTCAGCAACAGCATTACCAGCAGCTGCATCATCAGTTTCTGCATCAGTAGCAGCTTTTAGTTTTTCAACTTTTCTTTGTAGAAGAATTTCTTCTGCTAATATTTTTGACATAACAAGTTTTGATTGTATTGCATCAGTAGCAAGTATTTGCCAAATAGCTTCATCATCAATATCTTGATCGTCACGATCAACAGCTAAATCAAAATTAAGTGTGACATCTCTTACATATCCAATAAAATTAGGATCTGTGATTCCTCCAGGCTTATAAAAAGCTAAAGAATCAAAACGAATGTATGGAAGAGAGAATGGATATAAAGGATTTTTTGTAGCAACCCAATCTCTAGGATTATCTGAATATTCTTGATTATTCCAAGCAACTTGTCTCCAACCTTCATGGAAAATAGAACCAAATCCAAATTCTAATAATTCTTCTTTTTCATTTAGAACTCTAACACCATAAGTATAATCATAATTAAGTCCATAAACCCATGAACGAACATTTTTAATTTGTCCAACATTAGCAATCATACCAATAGCTAAACCTGCATCCTCATTGTTTTCATTTTGGGAAACAAATTGTCCATTCATATAAGTATGAGCAAAATAGTAAGGTTTTCTAACAAAAGCCCAGAAAGGATTTTCCCATGGGTTGAATTGGAGACGTACACCTAATACATTACCATGTTGTTGACTTGGTGAATTTTTAAGAAGAGAATTTTTATTATTCTCTTTAGTATCAGAAGAAGGATTTAACACAACTTTCCAATTTTCTAAATCCCAATCACCTGCTTCAAAAGCAAAGTCAGGCCAACCAAAATTACGTATATCTAATTCTGGATTTTCAGCAATAAATTGCTGATAAATTTCTTGATCTCTCCCCATAACCTGTTCAATATTTTCATTGTAGGTTGTGAAGTCAATCAAAAGACGCTCAACAGCGCTAAGTGGTGTTACTACACCAAAGATTAACATTAAAGATGCAATCACTATTCCTTGTCTCATAGGTCCTCTCCTTAGGAAATTTTAAATTTTGTTTTTACCTTGATTTTATAAAGCAAATAAAACTGCTTATATAAGTGTCCTATTTTTTTTGTTTATTGTCAAGTAAATACTTCAATTCTTACTAATATTTTTTCGGAATCTACCGATAGAAAAGTTTAACGTTTTTATATCTTTTTTTTAATTTATTTTATTTAGCTCTATTCCATCCCCTAAACTCTTATTCTGCCAAGCAACAACAAGCTCAGATCCTTCTACTAAAAAGTAAACTTTATCTATAGAAAAATTCTTTTTCAATGATTTTAATAAAACTTCTATATCTTTATCAACATCTTTTTGTTCTAATGCTCTATAAAAATAAGAATTCCAATTTAATATTAATGTTTTTTCATCTTTATCATGGCTTGCCGAAATTAGCCTTGTTTCATAAGTAAAAGGAATTTTAGTCTTATAGTTTTGAGATCCTGCTAAATAAGTCCTCAAAAAAGACTGTATATTACTTTCTACACTAACAGTACGTATCTTGATTCGCTCAGAATAAATAGCACCTTTATCTTTGTTTATATAATATACCGTTTTTGTTTCAAAAAGATATTTGCCCCAACAGAGCATAATAAATACCAATCCTATTAAACTTCCTTTAAGAATAATTTTTATATGTTTTTTTATAAACTCTAATATTAGATTTTTATATTTTTTTATATATTCTTTATTTATCATTTTGTAAATCCTTCTGTTTTGTTATATTCTTGTATATAACGTGACACCCCAGAAAAAATCCCTATAGCTAAATTGTTTTGATGTTCTTCATTCTTAAGATCTTTCGCTTCTAATGAATTAGACATATAACCAACTTCTACTAATATAGAAGGAACAGTATTATACTTCAATACAAAAAAATTAGCTTGTTTTAAGCCCCTTCCGTATACTTTACTATATTTTAATGTATCATCATACACATATTTTGCTAACCATTCTGATTGCGTTCTTGTACTATCTCTTATGAGATCTGCTAATATAGAATAAACATTATCTGTATTAGCAATATCTTCGGGAGTAAATCCAGCATTTTCAATTCTTTCTGTCGCTAATGCCTCTGAGTCACTAGCACGATCTGATAAAGTATAAATTTCAAAACCAGCAACTTTAGGATTGTAAGCTATATTACCATGAATACTGATAAATAAAACGTTTTTACGAACTGACCAACGTGCTGTTTTAGAAACTCTATCTTCTAAAGATACAAAAGAATCGTTTTTTCTTGTCACATATATTTTTATTTTTTTATTTTTTTTTCTAAACAAAGTGTGTAGTTTTTTGACAAGTGTCAACGCTAATCTTTTTTCTTCAATACCATTCCCTAATCCCCCAGGATCCTTACCACCATGCCCTGCATCTAAAACAATAGCATCAATGGGCACAAAAGTATGTGTTGGACTGATAAATTCATTATCATCTTCAACTATTTCTTCTTTTTTTTCAGCTTCGGCTTTAGCTCTATTTTGTCTTACTTCTTCATTTCGTTGTTCTTTTGATTGAACAAAGTCTAATGCCTGTTGTTTCCTTTGCTCTTCTAAATCATCGGATGTTGTTTGAATAACTTGTTTTTGAGAAACATCTTGATTTAAAGTGTTTGTTTTTATATATTTTTTTGGATCAATAAAACTTTCTTTTGCACTATTAGTATAAGTTTGATAGGGAAACAAGATCAGTATACCCAGAAAAAACAAAATATGTTTTTTATTCATGATTAATATCCTTTAAATCTAGTATTCTAGAATTTGGTGAATAAGCTTTATTAATTATTTTAATGTTTTTCAAATGTTTTTTATCAAATTTAGATTCTTTAATAGGATCATTTTTTTTAGGTATTAATGCCAAACCATAAGCAACTAAATTTTCTACTATATCATGTTGTTTCCGTATATGAGAGCTAATACTATAAGATCTCCCTCCTGTCAAAACAACATTACAAGGATTTTTTAGAGAAGCTTCTTGAATCTGTTTTTTTGACATCTCTTCAATTACTAAAGCTTGAGATAAAAACAAACCTGTATATAAAGAATGTGTTGTATTAGTATTCAACATTTTGTCAGATAAAGGTAAATCTGATAATGGGGGTAAAGAGGTTGCTCTATCAAGTAATCCTTGATAAGAAACATCTATCCCTGGAAGTATTGATCCACTAAAAAAAACACCTGTACCCGTAATCAGATCTATCGTGGTAGCTGTACCTAGACAAACTACTGTTGTGTTTTTTTTAAATATTTTATGTGCAGCATAAGCCGCTAGTAAACGATCTGTTCCTACCATTCCTGTTACAAATTCTCTATTAATAGGAATGTCAGATTCTAATATAACAGAATTATTTATAGGTAAGATAAGAAGATCTTCGTTAAATTCCTTGTTAATATCAAATGATTCTTTTGTATCATAGCCTAGATATACTCTTAATGATAAAAAAGCTCTCCAACTAACACAAGATATCCTTAACTCAGCAATAAAAAACAAAGGATTTAGTGCATACATCTCATCAAAAAAAGAGTTCCACCTATCTGGCTCAAAAAATTCTGGAGTACTCCAATTTTTTTGAGTTACGATATTCAGTGTTTCATCAATTAGTACAGCCTTTGTTCTTGTGTTTCCTACATCTATGGCAAAAATCATTTTATTTTAATTTTTCCTTTAAAATAGTATTTGATAATTCTGGATTTGCCTGTCCATTAGTTGCTTTCATCAGTTGACCTACAAAGAAACCAAACAATTTATCTTTACCAGATTTAAATTGTTCTACCTGTCCAGGATTATCTGCTAAAATTTTATCAATAATAGCTTCTAATTCATCTGTATTACTAACTTGTTTAAGACCTTTTTCTTCTACTAATATTGTAGGAGCTTTGCTTGTAGCGACCATGTCATCAAAAATATCTTTTGCAATTTTACCACTAATAACACCATCTTTGACTAAAGATAATAACTCTCCAGTATGTTGTGGGCTTACTTTTTTAGCAAATTCTGTAGCTGTTAATTTGTGTTCATTCATTCTACTCATTACTTCTGTTAATACCCAGTTTAAAACTTTTTTAGCATCCTGAGTAGTGTGTACTAATATTTCTTCAAAATATAAAGCAACATCTTGGTCCTCTGTTAATACAATACATTCTTTTAGTGGGAGAGATAAAGTATTATGATAACGCATCCTTTTAGTAAATGGATGCTCTGGAAGCTGAGCTTCTAATTCTGTTACAAGATCTTGTGTGATTCTTACTGGTGGCAAATCTGGGTCTGGAAAATATCTATAATCCGCCGCTTCACTTTTGGATCTCATACCCATAGTAATATTTTTATTAGCATCAAACAATCTTGTTTCTTGTACTACTGTTCCACCAGATTCTACTAGTGCTATTTGTCTTTCTATTTCGTAATCAATAGCTTTACGAACTCCATTAAAGGAATTTAAGTTTTTAACTTCTACTCTTGTTCCTAAAGGATCACCAATTTTTCTTATAGAAATATTAGCATCACAACGTAAAGACCCTTCTTCTAAGTTTACATCACTAACATTAAGATATCTCATCATCGTACGTAATTCTCTAAGATAAAAATAAGCTTCTTCTGAGGTTCTCATATCTGGCTCAGAAACAATTTCAAGTAAAGGAGTTCCAGCTCTATTTAAATCAACTCGGCTGAAATTTTCGTTCTCACTATGGGTTAACTTACCAGCATCTTCTTCTAAATGTAGATGATGTACTTGAATATCTTTTTGAGTGCCATCACCTAAATGAATAGAAACCATACCACCAGTGACAATAGGGAAATCATTTTGTGTTATTTGGTAACCTTTAGGAAGATCAGGATAAAAATAATTTTTTCTATCAAATTGAGAAAATAAGTTTACTTTTGAATGCAATG
>CAMQSH010000037.1 GCA_947036575.1 uncultured Brevinema sp.
CACCACTATGAAGATTTCTAATATAAAAGCCTTTTTTTGTTTCTTGTATACCCAGTACAGAAAAAGGGTTTGATTTAATTTCTTTCCACAATTTGTTCAATGCCATACAAACCTCACCATATTTATCTATTTTTTAATTAATTGTCCCTTTTCATTATAATAATTTTTCACGTTTTGTCAAACCTTTTTATGTTTTATTCGAAAATAGTTTAAAAATAATTGGAAAAATTAGGATTTATTTACTATTTTTAAGACAGATATATTATTAAGGGGGATCTAAGCCATGGCATTAGAATCTATCAAAAAAGAAATTGCAAAGGAAATTGAAGCAACAAAATGCTTCGTTGAGCTTGCAATCGCCGCACAAAAATGTGGCTATACCAAAGCTGCTAAATTTTTCATCTCAGAAGCACAAGAAGATTGTGAGCATGCATTTTTATATGCAAGAGAATTGGATAAATATAGTGGGATTTTAGACGACGATAGAAATATCGTAGAAATAACCAAAGCGTTTTATGAGCTTGAATATGGTGCTATAGAAAGAATTAGCGATATGTACAAAGAAGCTCAAAAAGAAGATCTTCGTAGTATTTATCCTTTTATTTCCAAAATGATGTCTAAACATTCTGAAGATTGTTATAGAGCTAAAAAACTCTTACAAAAAATCAGTGTTTTATTTTCAGCAGATTCTCTATCTGATATAGAGAGTTTATTTGAAAATGAACAGGATGAAAATGATAATGATCTCTTAGATAATTAAAAATACTATTGTATAGTGCTTAATAATCGTCTATAATAAATTAAATATTATTTATTATAGGAGACAATTATGGCATTACAATTGGTAAAAGACGAAGTCTTAAAAGAAATGGAAGCAGTAAAATGCTTTATTGACCTAGCCATCAAAGCACAAAAAGCTGGCTATGAAAAAGCTGCAGAATATTTTTTAGCACAGGCTAGAGAAGACTGTGGACATGCTTTTAACTACGCTAAAGAATTAGATAAATACGGTGAAGTTCCTGGAGACATGACTATTACTAGTATTGTTCAAAAATTCGTAGACTTAGAAAAAGGTGCTGTTACTAGAGTACTAGCAATTCAAGATGAAATGGTAGCTGAAAATAACAAAGGACTTGCTCCTTTTATATTACATGTCTTACAAGATCATTCTGATGAAGCATATGTAGCACAAAAACTTCTTCAAAAAGTAGCTGTCCTTGACAAACAAGAAGCTCTTAATGATATTGAAGAATTATTTGCACAACTATTAGAAAAAGAATAATTTTCTGAAATTATTCTGAAATTATAAATAAAAAAGCACATACAAAAATGTATGTGCTTTTTTAATAACCTAGATTTATTTCATTAAAAATTGTTAAAACTTTTTAATTGTATTATCTCCTATTATAAACTATAATAATATTAGAAACCCTTATTTTATATACTTAGGAGTATACAAATGAAAAATATTTTACTTATCTCTTTATTCTTTATAACAATATCTTGTGGTACTAATCAAATAGTTTTAGAGAAAATATCTGATAATACTATTCTTACTAGCTCAAACAATTTTCTTAAAATCAATCCCTATCTTATCGCCCCTCTTTCTGCAGAACTACATATTCAAGCACCTAATACCGATCTCACTATTACTGTAAAAGGTCAAGATGGTAAGGACTCCGATCTTTCTTATACCTGGAAAAACACTACTAATACTATTTTTCCAGTCTTAGGAATGTATTTTGAACATACAAATACTATTGTTATTTCTACACCTACTATATCCAAAACACTTCAAGTGGTTATTACCAATAAAGCTGCTGAATTTATTGAATCTATAGAAGTCTTGGTCAATAATAGACCTATAAACGAAGAGCGTAAAAACTTTCTTAATTTTCTAAATCCTGTAGGCAGCCTAAATGATCTTTTTGCTACTGACAATTATGGTAAAATAAGATGGTACCTGTCTAGCACTGATGAATTACACGCTATGAAATTTAATACCACTAATGACGAAGTACAATTTTCTATCCTCAATACTACCTCTCCAGAGGTGCTTACATACAATATGGTAGGTAAATTAATTAATACTGTAAAAGGATCGAAGACACCTACATATAATGTAAAAGAAGCCGACAAACGATACCATCATGACTTTTTTTATAGAGATAATGGAAATATTATTATTCTTGATAAATCTCAATATGGTGTTGAAGATGCTATTTTAGAAGTTGATACTAAAGGTAATATTGTTCAAGCATTCCAAATCGGTGATTGGATTAGAAAAACTATTAATAATGACCCAAAAGATAATACAGGATTAGAAAATTTTATTTTTGATTCAGAAAGTAATCCTATTGATGAGTATGCTTCTGGTATTAGATATCCTGGAATGCCTGATGAACAAAATGCTATTGACTGGGCACATATTAATGCTGTAAGTTTTGACGAAGCAACAAGCACTCTTTATCTATCTTTTCGCCAACATGGTATTTTTGCCTTCGATTATAATACCCAAACACTAAAGTGGATCTTCATGAGAAAAGATTATACTATCCCTAGTGGAAATCGTATCTTTTATAATCTTCCAGAAAGTATGGTATATATTTATGATGTTCCTGCATTAGCTCCTTATATTTTAAAAGGAATGAATGGGGTAGATCATCCTCACGCTATAACTTTCCTTTCAAACAATCAATTTATGGTTTTTGATAATTCAGGTGATGATGGAAATTTCCCTGAAGAAGGATCTCGTTTATTAGTATTTTCCGTAGATGAAACAACCATGACAGCTAAATCTGAATGGGAATACAGACATATTAATTCAGACGGAAAATTAGCTTATTCACAAATTGTTTCTGATATGGACAAAACACCTTTTAATTCTTATATTGGTATTTTTGGAACTGCTACACCTTTTCCCTATATAGAAATTGATAACAACAAAAAAGTGCTTTTTGATATGAGATTAAATCTTGTTGCTAAAGGTGCTGGAGATAGTGATGTAGCTATGCCTATTGCTTGTCCTACTGCAAGACTTATACAAAATGGTATTTTTGTATATAGAGGTGATTACACTTCTATATACCCAAGCATGTATAAATCTATAGACTAAGATAAATCTCAAACAAAAACCCCCAAAATTTTGGGGGTTTTTTATACTAATATAAAGTTTAAGGTATCTCTACTCTTTGTAGAATTTGATCGATAAGACTATCCGATGTTAATCCTTCAGCCTCGGCTTCAAAAGAAATTAATACTCTATGTCTTAATACTTCATGAGCAACACCTTTGATATCTTCAGGAATCACATAAGCTCTTCCATCAAAAAACGCTTCTGCTTTAGCAGCTTTAAGGAATGCTAAAGAAGCTCTCGGTGATGCTCCAGCACGAATATATTCAGATTTAATTTGTACTGCTTCAGGATCCCTTGTTGCATAAACAAGGTTAACAATATATTCCATGATTTTTTCATCGGCATAAATTTGTTTAACAAAATTTTGTAAATCAAGAACTTGTTCTTTGGAAATAACTTTTTTTGGTTCTGGAATATGTAATCCACCCATACGAGAAATAATTCTTTTTTCTTCAGCTCTTGTCGGATAATGAGCAATTATTTTTAATAAAAATCTATCCATTTGTGCTTCTGGAAGGGGATAAGTACCTTCTTGTTCAATAGGGTTTTGGGTAGCCATTACCAAGAATGGATCTGGTAATTGATAAGTGTTATCACCAATAGTGATTGTTTTTTCTTGCATCGCTTCTAATAAGGCTGCTTGCACTTTTGCTGGAGCACGATTTATTTCATCAGCTAAAACAAAGTTTGTAAATACAGGTCCTTGCTTTACTTCAAAATTACCCGTACCTTGGTTATAGATCAATGTTCCTCTAATATCTGCAGGTAGCATATCTGGAGTAAATTGGATTCTATTAAAATCCAAATCTAAAATTTTTGCTAAGGTACTAATAGACAATGTTTTTGCTAATCCTGGCAATCCTTCGATAAGAATATGACCGCCTGTCAACAAACCCATCATCAAGTATTTATAGACTGATTTTTGTCCTACAATAACTTTTTCATATTCTAGCTCAATTTGATTGAGTATTTCTTTTTTTTGTACTGCTAATTCTGTAATACGACGAATGTCTATATCCATAATCATGCCTCCTTAGTCTGTTTTATTTTTTTAATAACTAATCATTGATAGAATACCTAAAATAAATAGTTTTAAAGCACAGGTGTGTTTCGGATTTAACCTATGAAAATTAAAGTTAATACTAATAGCCGTAATAGTACATAAAACAACCATAAATCCTATACCTAGCCCCAAAGAATATACAATACTATCCATTCCATCAAAATTTTTTGCTATAATTACAGAAAAAACAAGTGGTAAAATAGCATCGCCTCTACGAATAAATCCTGTAACAGAATCTTCTAAACGAGACGCTGGCAATAAAAATCCTATAATCACACTTAATATTACTTCAAATCCTATTAAAATAATCAATAAAAACAACTCTTTTCCAGGAAAATCAAACCAAGGTCTGAGAACAATCATAATAAGAGTTTGAATTAATAAAAAAGTAATCACTCTCAAACTAACCCAAAAGGATTCCATCAAGGTATAAGAAAATAATACGATAACTCCCAATCCCACAGCATGCCAGACAAATATGTTTTCAAAAAACATGCCTGAAACAAAAATACTTAATAAACTCATTATATTTTTTCTCCTTTATCTGAATGAGAAAATCCCATTAAGCCAATAAGAGCTGCTATAATAAAAAAGATTATTGCTCTCATATTAATAGCAGATAACCAAAATAATTTTGTATTCTTAACTGTATTTTCAAAACCTACAAAAATAGAATCCCCACCAAAAGTGAAAATTTCACCAAAAGCTCCAAATTTGAAATTTAATGATCCATGCAACACAAAATCTCTCAAACAAGAAAAAAGAACAACTAGGAGAGCAGATATAAATGCTTCAACAAAAGGCGCTGATTCTCTATCATTTTCATGATCTTCTAACCAACCTATCAACATGGAAGATGCTGTCATCGATGCAGGAAAAATCAAAGCTAATTCTTTATATAAACCCCAATCTACCATACCAATTAATAACACATAAAGTGTTCCAGCAAATACACCAAAAAAAGAGGTAATATAAAAAGCATCTGTAGTATGTATTCTTTTTTTTAATAAGTCAACAATCATTGATAAAAAAGGATAAAGAATCAAAACTCCTATACCAGCAACAACTCCTTGATAAGCACTATTCATTGTAAAAATCAGAGGATACAGACAAAATCTAACTAATGGACCTTGGGCTATCTCTTGTTTCATATTATATTCCTTTATTTTTGATAAATTCACTATATATCACAGCTCCTTTTCTAAAGGCATCTATAATTCTATAGCTTACAAAAGAATTTTTACTACTATATTCTTCTATTTCTGTGTCATTTAATACATTTGACATATCATTGATATCTTTACCTATTAATAATTGTCTTAATCGTGCATCAATATAGTAGGAATGAGCTGTCTTTAACTGTACAACTTTTACTTCTCTAATAATATTATCTTTTACTAACATTAATATATTGATATATGTTCTATATAAACTAGAATCACTATTAATAATATAAGACATTTCACCTTGTGTATCTTCTGCTTGAAATATATTTTGACTAAGATCCGTTTTTTGAATACGATACTCAGGAAAAACATCTCCAACAATACGTAGAAAATATTGGCTTTCTCTTTGTTCAAAAGCATTATTAGGAAGAAAACTTACACTCATTAAAACACTTACTATCATCAATAGACCTATACTAATTCTTATTATATATCTTTTTGATATTCTTAATCTTAATTTAAAATTTTTAATAGTGCTTATTGTTAATTTTTCTATTCCAAAAACAGGTCTTTTACAAATTGTTTCAATTAAAGAAGCACTAATATTTACAATGATAGCAGCAAAAACATGATTGATAATATAATAAGATCTATAAAACATCATTGAAGCAATTATTGCAGTGATAATAGTAGCAATATATCGGGCTCTTTTGTTGTTGATAGGAATATTATTAGCAATAATAAATAAAGAGGAAAACCATAATGAAATATTATAGATAAATCCTTGCTGTAAAATATTCATCGCATTGGGTGTTCCAATGAGCTGAAGATAATAGGTTAATAAAAAGATGAAAACATATAATATGGGTATAATAGGATCTATAATTTTATTAAAAGATAATAAAATATAAGCTAACAAAATAACAAAAATAGAGCCAACACCTATATTAAAAGAGTAAGGAGTTGAAATCATATAGAATAAATTTTCAGGGTTTTTAACTAAAGTATTAGTATAATTTGTTATTAAACCTACATAGGCAGAGACACTATTACTATATAAAAATGTTTTCTCAGGTATTTCAGCAATAATATAATTAGCATCTATTAGTGCTGTTAAAAAAGAGTTGTTTCCTAGAGTTGTATTTGCTTCTTGTATTATAGGAACAAGATAAGGTAAGGTAAATGTAGGGTCTACTATATAAGTAGAAACAGTAAGAGATCCTGCTAAAACACCTAGTAAAATAGGAGAAATAATAGGTCTTCCATTTACTGATAATATACCTGCGCCAAAAACCATCATAACAGTAACACCTAGAATATTAGAATAAATAGATATTTGAGGAGAAATAATAAGAACATAACTAACTACAGATATATGCCATAATAAACTATTAAAAAAAAGTGTTTTATTAAAAAATTGGTAAAACCATATAATAATATATGCTATAAAATAAGCAATAAATAATTGCTTGAGGACAGTATATCCAAAAAAGAAAAGAGAACAAAATAAAATAATATATAAAACCAAAAGATGTTTTTTATATTGATTTTCTGTTGTCGTTGTATGGTGGAGAAACGGTGCTTCAGAAACTACTTTATCAAAAACTTTAAGCATTAAACGGATCCTTTTTTATCATTTGTCCTTCTTTTATAATTTTTCCTAAAGGGATAAAAGAAGGACAAACATAACTACATAAATTACAATTAATACATTCTTGCAAATGGTTTACAAAAGCTCTATCATATTCCCCACACTCTATAAAATCTACTAATTTTACTGGTTCAAGTCGAATAGGACAAGCTTCTACGCAAGATGAACAATAGGTACAAAGCTGTTTTTCTGGAGACGTATTTGTCCCTTCAAAAATCATTATTGCATTCATATTTTTAGTAATACCTTTTTCTTTTTCTAATATTTGCCCTTGAAGAGGCCCTCCAGAAAACATAACATAGGAATTCTCTACAGAGAAAGGACGCATAAATTTAGCAATAGGGGTGCCTAATTTCACACGAAAAACTCCGTGTGCTACACTATAAGCCCCATCTACTGTTATCACTCTATCTGTTACAGGCTTATTATAAAATAAGGCTTCATACATTGCATAAAATACTGTAGGTGTGAAAACAACCACTCCTGCATCAGAACACAACTTAGATTTACTTAATTCTTTTTTTATAAGCTTATTAATTAATAATTTATCACTATTTAAAGGATAGCAACTATTTAATTCTACTACTATTTTTGTATCATCAAAAATAAACTGCTCTATCGTTTCTTTAAGTTGTTTATTTTTAGATATTGCAAAAATAATATTCTTAGCACCTAGCATCAGTCTTAATTGATGAGCAACCTGTATAATTTCTCTAGTTTTTTCTAATAAAAGTACATAATCTCCAACCACAAAAGGTTCTCCATCAACAGCATTAATAACAACAGTATCAATATTCCCCTGAGTGTAAGCTTTCGTTAATTTTTCATGAACAGTATACTCATCATCATGTTCCTCTAGCCCATTAACCCCAGCATTATAGATTTTTTTAATCAGAACACTAGTAGGAAATCCTACTGGAGTAGACAATTCATATTTTTGGGGAAGAATTGTTTTATCTGTTTCTAAAACAAGATAACTCTTTTGTTGATGATGTTGTATTTCTTTAATTATTCCTGCTACAGGACTGTGGGTTAAAAGATGTTTTTGAGAATTAGATGTTAGAACTTGTCCCTCAGAAACTATGTCTCCTACAGAAACATGAAGATCACTATCAATAGTAATAAAATAAAAATCATGAATCACATCATTTTGAATAGATTTGTTTTTACATCGATCTTGAGAAAGTAAATTCATCATCACCCCTATTCCTTTTTATAGAATACCTATTATTATATCATATTAGCAAAAAAAGTCAACAAATTCAAACAATTCTCACTAAATCAGTAAAAAAATTAAATAATTCATTTACAAAAGCGTCTATTATATAGTATAATTAATAAAATTAAACGATGAGGTTTTCGTGAACAACAACACTCAACAAAAAGAACATGTATCTCAAAAAACACATTCTCCGAAAAAAAAATATAAAAATAAATCTTATAAAAAAGATCATCATAGAAAAGAGTCTGGAACTCCTAAATGGGATATTGAAAAATCACCTCGTGATATTGAAATAGCTGTAACAAAAGCTGATCTTATGAGTATTTTAGAAAAAGTAGATCCAGATGAATTATTAATGACTTCTCTTGTTCAACAAAGTAAAACAAAAGCTTTACCAACAGCTATAACTAAAAAAAATTCTATTAATTTAATGGATTCTATAGATCCTACAAATTCTGAGACTCCTTCCGAAGAAGCTCCTACTATGGTAAAAATAGATCTTACTCAAACATGTCCTATTTGTGATAAACCTATGCGTGAAATTATGTATGCCTTACATGATTATGATCATGATAGTTTAGCTCATTTTGATTGTGTTCACAAAAAAGTCATTGCGTCTGTCAAAGAAAAATTGACTACAAATAGATATCTTGCTTATTTAGGTAGTGGATCTTTTGGTATTATGGAATCTGATAAAGATAAAAAATCAACAAAACTTATCGAAAAAATATATCCTGGTGCTCCTCTTGAAGAACTTCTTAGTGGAGATGATCAGCAAAAATTATTGGATGAAGAATTGTAATAATGCAAAGACTTTGTGAAGGTATCATTTTATCTAAAAAAGGTTTTGGCGAAGGACATTTGATTTTAAATTTTCTTGATTCTGAATTTGGAAAAATCACTCTAACATCTTATGGTTCTGCACTAGAAACAGGCAAAAGAAGAGCTTTATTATTATCTGGATCTTTTATCGAAGGTCTTATCAAAACAGCTC
This sequence comes from uncultured Brevinema sp., assembly GCA_947036575.1. Taxonomy (GTDB): domain Bacteria; phylum Spirochaetota; class Brevinematia; order Brevinematales; family Brevinemataceae; genus Brevinema_A. Next base: position 9,233 of record CAMQSH010000037.1, read on the forward strand.
CTAAAAATAATGATCGCTATTTATTAAGTGATACTAAAACAATTTTTTCTATGGATAATATTAGGGAAGATCTCAAACCTATGGGCTTTGCTTTTTTTACCTTAGAGATCCTAGACATGTTAATAATGGAAAGAGACCTCTTTCCTTATTATTCTGATTTATATACGGCATTCACTCTATTTGACCAGACTTTAGACGAAAAATATCTTCTTTTCTTTTTAGCTAAATTTTTGAATGGAGAGTCTTGGTTAGATATCCCTGAACAAGATCGATTACAAGAGCAAACAAAACGATTTATCTTAGATTCTCTTACTCACCCTATAGAATTCCTTCAAGGTAAAAATATTTCTACCCCTCGCCGCCATGAATTATCTTATTTTTATGCTCATGCCGTCAAAAGAGCCAAAAACATTATGCCTCATTCTTTAGAATTATTACGTTTTCATGAATTTTAATCAAAAAAACACCTTATCACAAGGTGTTTTTTATTTTTAACTATATATTATTCAGGTATTTCCATTGCTATAGGAACAAGATGTTCAAAAAACACTTTATCTTCACTTGTTTCACCATTGGTAGTAGATATCAATAAAGGTATTATAGCATCTGCTTTACCCATTGCTACATAAGTATTAACACTCTCTAATAAATACAATCCTTGATCTTCTAGTTCTAATCTTATAAATTGAGCTATTTTTTGTTCTACGGCAGGAGTAGTCTCTGTCGCTGGTAACAATATTATATGAAGGGAACCATCTCCTCTCATTTCTAATGATGTTCCTTCCCCTATAGGTTCTGTAACATATCCAACTAATTCTCTTGTTATAAAACCTACTCCTGTTGGTGCTGTCAAACTATAGCCACCTGTCATACTTCTTAAAAAATCTTCTTCATTTAAATTAGGAGAACAATAAGTCATTCCCATAAACATCGTAAGTAAACACACACAATTGAACAATATTTTTTTCATATGATATTTCTCCATATATTAGTATAAGACAGTAAAAAATATTTGTCAATGTTCTCTATAATAGTCAATAATATTAATTTATTTTCAATCCAAATACCGTAATTGTCGTAAAATCAACATTTTGATAATTTTCACTACTATTACCCATATATAACATATCTGTTTGATAAAAAACAGGAACATATCCTATACCATATTTAGAGTCAATAATGTAGTATATCGCTTTATTTGGTGAAAAAACATGGTATAAACGATAAACCAAGTATCCTTCTTGAGAAATATTTCCAAAATGATCTACAGTATTCATATCTCCTGGTATCCTATAATTTTCATACCTTCCTTGTATATTATTAATATATTCTTTTTCTGATGAGAAAGAACAAGACGAAAATCCAATCAATAATACTAAAAATATAAAAATAGTAAAGAATATTATTGTTATTTTCATAAGTATTTTCTCCCAGATATTTATATTTATAATATAGAAATATTTATTAAAAAAATGAAATGAAATTAGACATTATATTTTAATAAGAGTATTTTTATATTATGTAATAAAAAAGGAGATCTTATGAGATTAAATATATTAATTAGTATTTTACTATTATATGGAATTAATACCTATCTTACTTATCAATCTAATTCATCAAAAAAAAATATTATAGGCGTTTATCGTATTTCAAACACCTATAACGCTCTCACCATTACCGATGCAAAACAACTCATCTATAATAATAAAATTATAGGTGCTTTTATCGCTTACAAAAACAATTTAGAAGTATATAAATTAAAAAACAATAGATTCTTATACCTAGCTTCAAAAAATGATGGTATTTATATCTCTAGATCTCATAAATGGAATCTTCATCCTCTTTATTTCCCTCTTCAAGGAGTTTTATTATGAATAAATCATTATTATCATCAATTATATTGTTTTTATTTTTAATATCTTGTAGTAACTATACTTATCTTTTTAGACAAAATGCTAAAGGGACTTATGAATTGTTGTCTGATCCCTCTATAAAATTTTCTATAGATAGTACAGGTAGTATGGCTGGAACTCCAGAAACACAAATGTTTTTTTATCAAGGCATATCAGAAACAGAAGCTATTTATACTAAAAAAAGTGATGGTACTAAATATTATGTGCCTATTAAATTAGATAATAATATTTTATATTATAATACTCCTAATAAGTCATCTCACAATGTATCTTTTGAAAACATGACTCCTTATGCAAAAAAAACATCTTAAATAATTATTCAATAACTGAAATGGGGAAAACGAAAATGAATTTTTTCACTTATAAAAAAATTATTATCATCAGCATGTCTGTCTTCATAAATGCTATCATTACCGCTTGTAGTGTGAATACTGGCTCTATTAGTCCAGAAGATGAAGTTTATTTATCATTTGTTTTTGGACCATATAAACTAAGTGAATCAGGAGCAAACTTGTTAAATATAGCTGATAACTATTTTATTTCCGTCCCAAATCCCCAATTTAGTACGGATGATATATTTACAATGAATAATTTTGGACAAATGGATATTTATAAAGGCATATTAAGAGTTACTTTTCTGTTTCAACACGCTATACCAGATGATGTTAATTCAGCAGTGTTTAAAGTTATTAATCCTCCTACAACAAACTCAGGATCTCTCATTAAAAATGACAGATATCTAAAAATAAAATTTGATAGTAATACTAATCTCATTTTTTCTTCTGAATATACTGACAATTTTCAAGATGCAGAGCAATTAAACACAAGTCTCCTATTTTCCACTAGATTTTAATAATACTTATATCTCTATAGTTAAAAAACTTCCTACGATTTTCTCATGTATTTTTTTTTAAATCCGAAAATATACTATGATAACACTATGTTATTTAAATAGAAATTTCTTTTTGAAAGAGGGAAAATATGCAAATTGTAAGTCAACAAGCGTCTTTAGCAATGAATAGAAGTCAAACACATGAGTTTGCACAATTAAAAAATAAAGCTTTAGATGATAAAAAAATTAAAGAAGTATCTCAAGAATTTGAATCATTATTTATAGAAATGATGTTTAAAGAAATGAGAAAAACACTAGATAATAAAAGCTTATCTGGAAAAGACTCTCCTGGAAAAGAAATTTTTGATGATATGCTCTATACAGAGTATGCAAAAAACACTTCTCAAATTGGTGGATTTGGTCTTGCTCAAATGATAGAAAACTCCTTAAATCCTCAGATTCAAGAGAGATCTATCTATTCATATAAATAAAAAAGGAAATATTTAGAAAATAATTAAAAAAAAACTAATTATTTTCTAAATTAATCCGAAAATTCATTAAGTGCAAGGAAGCACATAATATGATACATCATGGAGGATGTTATGGTTATTAATAATAATATATCTGCGATTTTTGGAAATCGTCAGCTAGATGTTCAAGGTCTTGCTAACTCTAAAACTATGGAGAAACTTTCTTCAGGTATGAGAATTAACAAAGCTGGAGACGACGCATCTGGATTAGCAGTTTCTGAGAAAATGCGTGCACAGATCAAAGGTTTGAACCGTGCTAACATGAATACTCAAGATGGTATTTCTTTCATTCAAACAACTGAAGGATACCTTGCTGAAACAACACAAATACTACAACGTGTTCGTGAATTAGCAATCCAATCTTCAAACGGTATTTATACTGATGAAGATCGTGGCTATATCCAAGTTGAAGTTGCTCAAATGATTTCAGAATTAGATCGTATTGCTGAGCACGCTCAGTTTAATGGTATGAAAATGCTCACAGGAACATTCGAAAAAGCAACAGCTGAAAGACCAGCTCAAGCTTCTATGTGGATTCACTTAGGTGCTAACATGGATGAAAGAGTTCAAGTAAACATTGGAAACATGAACTCACAAGCTTTAGGACTAAAATCACCTGTTGGAAATCCAGCAACAGCTTCTTTTATTTCTTTAGAAACACAAAACTCTTCTAACTCTGCTATCGGTCTTGTTGACCAAGCATTACGTACTGTTAACGAACAAAGAGCTGATTTAGGTGCTTACCAAAATAGACTTGAATCTGCTACTCGTTCTATCCAAATCGGATATGAAAATCTTCAAAGTGCAGAATCACGTATTCGTGATACTAACATGGCTAAAGAATCAAGCGTACACGCTAGAAACCAAGTCATGATGCAAGCTGCAAACGCTATGTTAGCACAAGCTAACCAACAGCCACAACTTGTACTACAACTTTTAAGATAATATTATTTATAATATCAAAAAAACTCCTAACTTCGGTTAGGAGTTTTTTTGAATACATTCGTATAGTAACACTGTATATCTAAAGAAGAACAAGCTTTTTTTGATCGTGTTAAAGGGAAAAACGTTTATCGCGATGCCGATAAAACTCAACTTCAAGGTACTTTTTCTAGTGATGGACAAACCTTTACTGAGATATCTGAAGAAGGAAAAATAGATGTTCCTTTTGAAGAGTTATCAGGTACTACAGCAAGTTATATGATCGATAAAATAAATACAGGGTACAAATTCACCACTACTGATGGGGTTTCAGGTGAGATGAGTGTACTTGTTTTTGGTATACCTAGTCCTAGAGTTGGCATGTGGCTTAAATAATTTTTGAAATAAAAAACGCTTAGTATAATGCTAAGCGTTTTTTTTATTGCCCTTTTTAAATAAAATCATTAGCTTTGATAAAAGACTTTATAA
>CAMQSH010000038.1 GCA_947036575.1 uncultured Brevinema sp.
TTAAAGAGCCACTACCTCAAATAAATTTACCATAATTAAGTATACCATATAATTGAGAGATTATCAATCTTTTTTTGTACATGCGTACAGCGTATATGCAGACAGTATTTTTATTTCTTCTGGTATTAAATCTAAGTTTAATTAAAAAATCTTTGCCCTTTGTGTTCTACAAACACAACTTCTTCTTGAGTATCTGAAGGTTCAAAATGTTTTAACTCAAGTCCATATATTGTATCTGCTAAATAAATACCTATATATTTTACTGTTGTTTTATAAGTAACAGAGTATAAGGCTTCGTATGTAAACTAAAAGTAAATTTTATATCTTCATCTTCTGTAGGGATAGTAAAATTAATAGCATCAATAGACATAGAACCCTTTTTTACCAATATATCAAAAAATATAACTAAACACATATATATTAGCACCTGTATAAGCTGATCTTCAAATTCTTTGTTAGTTGCAGTGGTTTTAGATATAGTAGAACAAGATTCCAGTAATAATAACAAATTAATAAATATAAACCTGTGGAAAAGTGATAAATATTTGTTATATAGGTATTATTATTTTAATTCCACTTAACATCGAGAATATATACACTACTAAATCCCCCCTATATCTTAGAAAGAGATATAGGGGGGATTTTTTTAGAAATATTAGTAATCTTTTTTAAGATTTAAAAATAGTAGTTTTTGATTTAGTATTTTTTTGCGATGTTAATTTTTTTAACAGCTGGGGCGTCATTTCTAAGAGCTTTTTGAGACAAAGTTTGCCAATTTTTAACATCATCTTCATATAAAGCACTATTCATAGTTTTGGTTGTCCCTATAATAGCCATTAATGCATTTGCTACAGATTTGAATCTAAATGCTTCAGCCGTAGAGAATATAATAGTAGATAATGCTTTTTTTAAAGTAGTAGGTTGATTCCCATTAAATGTCTCTAACATGGTAATATAAGATCCTAAATTAGCACCAGTATATACTCCAGGCATACCTAAAGAAATATAACTTCCTGTATAACCTAAATTTTTGTTAGCTATAGTACCAGGAATCTTAATAATAGAAGAATCTGAAAAGTAATAATAAATATTTGATCTTCCGATAAAACCTAGTAAATACAAATCTTTTGTTCGAAAAATTAACTGAACCATATCATCAAAATAATAAAATTTTATGATAAAATATTCTTTGTCACTAACATTTTTATTTATTCGTACATATTTAACATCTGATAGGTCAGATATAGTTTCGACAACTTTTCTATATCCATCTCTAAATACATTCTGATTATCTATCTGCAGAATTAACGTTGCTACTCTTTGTTTTTGTAATTGCTCTGATGAATGTACAAATTCCTCACTAGGTGTGGATTTGTTTATAGAACAAGATCCTAATAATAATAGTAAACTGATTAATAGTGTTTTCATAATAAACCTCTGTTAATTTAATTACATATCTTTTAGTTATATATTATATGAAAATTAATAGTAATATTTTTATTTTATACAAATTAATTTAATCGTATATTAATTATATTTATTTTTCCTCCTTAAATTAGAAAATGTTATTCCCCAATTTTATTATAGATTTAAACTTATTTAGTGATCCTTCTCTTTATCATATATTATATTTACTTAATAGCAACACTTTATACTTTATATAGATTTTACTTGATAACTCTATAATTTATAAGGTTTAGCAAGCTTTATACTTTTTGACAATAAAAAACACACCCTAGTTATAGTATGGGTGTGTTTTTTATTAAGGCCTATGTAAATATAAATGATGGTTTTACTTTGTAATACACATTATCTTCAGTAATAGGTGGAGTGCCTACTTGAGTCGTAAAATTAAGAGTAGTAATACTATTAATATCATCAGAATTAGCTAACGCTATTGTTAGTACTTCTGCTGTATTAGGAATAGGAGGTCTTGTTGTATTAAAGGAGTATTTTTATATTTAATGCTGTCCATTCATCAAGATTGTCAGGATATTGATCTGTGATAATATTTTGGATTTGATCTATTTCTAGAATTGTCCAAGGAAATAATACTTCAAATTTAGAGTGATCTGCTAGAATAAATCGTTGTGTTGCTTTTTTGAATAAAAAATACTCATTAGCATTATTTGTATCTCCTTTTAAAGTAACTCCTCTTTGAGGGTCAATTCCCATGGCACTTACAAAACTTTTATCTGGATACAAATTATGTAATGATATTTCAGAGAGTCCTTGGAAAGTGTGAGAATTTAATCCCCATAGACCTCCTATATTAATTAATTTAATGTGAGAATATTGAACTAATTTATTTAAAACATTGAGAGAATTTGTAACAACTGTCAAATCTTTTTTATTTAATAGATGATCTAGCATGTATAAAACGGTAAATCCACCACCAATAAAGATGGTTTCTCCATCTTGTACTAAAGAACCTGCTATTTGACCTATTTTTTCGCTAGCTTTTTTTTGAATTTCTGATTTTCTCTGTGTTAAAGAAAATTGATTATATAGAGGAGTCTGAACACTTCCTCTAGTAAAAATTAAAAGTCCTTCTTGATGTAAAGAGTTTAGATATTTTCTCATAGTAGGTAAAGTAACCTTACAAATAGTAGTAAGTTCTATAACAGATGCTTTCCGATGTTGGTCTAAGTAAGATAATATTTTTTCTCTATCTTCATATTTCATACTTGCTCCTATAATAAATTATTATAGACTATTACTTATATTTTAGTCAATAAAATTTACAGTACACTATGTAAAGAAAGGAAAAAGTAAAACAATTTTCCTATTGACAAAAATAATTTTTCTTTTATAATGAAAATAGATAATAAATATTTTATTAATATAATCATATAATATAAGGAGTTAATATTATGAGTTTTATGGATAAATTCCAAGAGATAGGATTTAAATTTTCGAATCAACGGCATATAGATGCTGTTAAAAATGGTGTGTTAGCATCTTTACCAGGAACATTAGCAGGATCAGTATTTCTGATTATTAGGTATTTTCCTATTCCTGGTTGGGCAGGCTTTTTAGAAACTGTTCTTGGTCCTAATTATGCAGAAATTCTTTCTTATCCTATCGCTGCCACTTTTGATATGGTGGGAATAGCTGTTTTATTAGGTGTTGCTTATAATCTTGCTAGAAGTTATGAAGTTAATCCTTTTATGGGATCTATTATAGCATTAAGTGGATATTTCACTCTTACCCCATCTTTTCATATGCAGAATGTTGCAGAATTGGATCAAATGATACAAGTTTCAGGAACATGGGCTTTATCTTATACGGGAGCAGGAAGTTTATTTGTTGTTATTTTTACTGCTTTGATTTCTGTAGAAATTTATCGTAAAACAGTTCAAAGAGGATTTGTTATAAAGCTTCCAGATATGGTACCACCAAATGTTTCTAATAATTTTATGGCTATTATTCCAACATTTATAGTATTAGTTGTTATGTGGATTGTTAGAATAATAATTAGTTTGACACCTTATGATACTATTCATAATCTTATAAATGTTATTATACAGGCTCCTCTATTAAATCTAGGAAATACTTTCTGGGGATATTCTATATTAATGTTCTTAAAAGATCTTTTATGGACTGTAGGTATTCACGGGCCTAATCTGATATCACCTATTTTAACTCCTCTAGAAATATTATTCAGAGATGCTAATAGAATTGCTTTTGAAGCAGGAGAAACACTTCCTTATATTTTCACACAATCATTTAGAAATATTTTTGTTCAGAATGGAGGGTCAGGAAATACGTTGATGTTTACATTTATGTGTGCCTTTTTGGGTAAAAGTGAACGAATTAAAGCTATCGGAAAATTATCTTTAGGACCAGCACTTTTTCAAATTAATGAACCTATTATTTTTGGAATACCTATCGTTCTAAATCCTATTATGATAATTCCTTTTATTTTAACTTCTTTTTTAGGGATAGTTATAGGATATTTTGCAACTACTTTAGGAATGATTGTTCGATTACCTGGAATAGAAATACCATGGACAACACCACCTATTATTAATGCATATCTAACATCAAATGGAGAGGTATCTATGGTAATAGCTCAAATAGTTACCTTACTTATGACAGCTATAGTGTATTACCCATTTTTTATAATTGTTGATAAGCAAGCACTTGCAGAGGAAAGAGGTGAAAAGATCACTCCAAGTTCAGGAAATATTTAGTCGCAATATGTATAAAATATAGGGAGTTAATATTATGAGTTTTATGGATAAATTTCAGGAGATAGGATTTAAATTCTCGAATCAACGGCATATGGATGCTATCAAAAATGGTGTTTTATCATCTTTACCAGCAACATTAGCAGGATCACTATTTCTAATTATTCGATTTCTCCCAGTTCCTGGTTGGTCAGGAGTTTTAGAAACTGTTCTTGGTCCTAATTATGGTGCTATTCTTTCTTACCCTGTTGCGGCAACCTTTGATATGGCTGGTATAATTGTTCTATTAAGTGTTGCTTACAATCTAGCTAAGAGTTATAAAGTTGATCCTTTTATGGGAGCTATTATAGCATTAAGTGGATATTTCACTCTTACCCCATCTTTTCATATGCAGAAGGTTGCAGAACTAGATAAAATGATGCAAGTTTCAGGGTCTTGGGCTTTATCATATACAGGAGCGAGCAGTTTATTTATTACTATTTTTACTGCTTTGGTTTCTGTAGAAATCTATCGTAAAGTAGTGCAAAAAGGATTTGTTATAAAGCTTCCAGATATGGTACCACCAAACGTTTCTAACAATTTTATGGCTATTATTCCAACATTTATAGTATTAGTAGTTATGTGGTTTATTAGAGTAATAATCAGTTTGACACCTTATGATACCATTCACAATCTAGTGAGTGTTATGATACAAACACCTTTATTAAAATTAGGAAATACATTTTTGGGATACTCCGTGTTAATTTTCTTAAAAGATCTTTTTTGGACTATAGGTATTCATGGACCTAATATGCTATCACCTATTTTACTACCTATAGAAATATTGTTTAGAGATGCTAACAGATTAGCTTTTGAAACAGGAGAAGCTCTTCCTTATATTTTTGCGACACCTTATAGATCATTATTTATTCAATTAGGTGGATCAGGAAATACTTTTATGTTTACACTTATGTGTGCTTTTTTGGGTAAAAGTGAACGTGTTAAATCTATCGGGAAATTAGCTTTAGGGCCAGCAATTTTTCAAATTAATGAACCTATTATTTTTGGAATACCTATTGTTCTAAACCCTATTATGATGGTTCCTTTTTTACTATCTTCTTTTTCAGGGGTAGCGGTAGGATATCTAGGGATGTCTTTAGGTTTAGTTGGACGATTGCCTGGGATAGACATTCCTTGGACAACACCACCTATTATTAATGCCTATATGGCATCAAATGGTGATCTAACTGTGGTATTAGCTCAAATAGTTACCCTAATGGTGACAGCTGTGATATATTATCCGTTCTTTAGAATTGTTGATAAGCAAGCACTTGCAGAGGAAAGAGGTGAGACTATAGTTCCAAGCACAGAAAACAAGTAATCATAAAATTTATAAAAGATGAGATATAATATTATTAATATGATATTTATTTTGGAGGAAATTTATGCATGAAACAAAACTAGAACAATTTATGGACAAGTACTTTTTACCAATAGCTCAGAAATTATCCGAGCAAAAGCATTTACAAGCAATAAGAGACGGGCTTATACTGTCTATTCCTTTTGTTATAGGAGGTTCTATTTTTCTTATTTTAGGAAACTTACCTATTCCTGGATATAGTGAGTTTATGAGTGAAATTTTCGGTGAAAAATGGAGTATAAAATTATCCTATCCTATAACAGTAACTTTTGATTTAGTTGCACTAATAGCTTCTGTAGGAATTGCCTATAATTTAGCAAAAGGCAATAAAGTAGAGCCATTGATAGCAGGCATGATATCTTTAGTATCTTTTTTATTGGTTACCCCAGGAAAAATTCTTATTGCAGATCAGACTGTATCAGCGTTTTCATCAAACTATTTAGGAGGGAAAGGGGTATTTATTGCAATAATATGTGCTATAATTTCTACAGAAATTTATACATGGTTTATTAGAAAGAATTTTGTAATAACAATGCCTGATATGGTTCCTCCAGCAGTAGCGAAATCTTTTTCTGCATTAATCCCATCTATAGCTATTTTAATTTTATTTCTATCAATTAAGATAGCACTTGAAAGTACTCCTTATGAAGATATTCACAAATTAATTACTAAGATTATTTCAGACCCACTAACAGGATTTTCAGCGACTATTTTTGGGGGAATTGTTTATGTTTTGATTAACTCTGTTTTTTGGACCTTTGGAATACATGGCGGAAGTATGGCTGGCATAGCTTTTAATCCAATGTGGGTAGTTATTAGAGATGTAAATATAGCAGCTTTCCAAAAAGGAGAAGCAATTCCCCATATTATAAGTCAAGAATTCTTTTTTACCTATGTTTTTCTAGGAGGAAGTGGAGCAACTCTTTGTTTGGCTATTGGCTATTTTTTATTTTCAAAAGCAAAACAATATAAAGAAATAGGCAAACTATCAATAGGTTCAAGTTTTTTCAATATTAACGAACCTATAATATTTGGATCTCCTATTGTTTTAAATCCTTTACTAATGTTGCCATTTATTTTAGCACCACTTACTTTGACACTTATAAGTTATACAGCGATAAAAATGGGATTAGTAGCACCTGCTTTTCTAACTGTTCCTTGGACAATGCCTGTGATAATAAGTGGTTTTCTTGCAACTGGGGGTCATATTAGTGGTGTTATTTTACAGATTGTTAATTTAATAGTAGGCTTTTTTATTTATTTTCCTTTTCTTAAAATGTTAGATAAGAAAGCTGCTTTAGATGAAAAAATACAGTCTGAAGAAATTTCAAAAACAAAACAATAAAAATAAAAAATCTCAAATTAAGGAAGATACTATGAAAAAAAGTATTAAAATTGTTACTATTGGTGGAGGTTCTAGCTATACTCCAGAATTTGCGGAAGGATTAATCACACGTGCAGCTACATTACCGGTCTCAGAATGGTGGCTTGTTGATATTGAAGCAGGACGTGAAAAGGTGGAAATCGTTGGAAAACTAGCTCAACGTATGTTTAAAAAAGCAGGGCTTGATACAAAAGTTATAATTACTTTTGATAGAAAAGAAGCGCTAAAAGATGCTGACTTTGTAACTACACAATTTCGTGTAGGATTGCTAGAAGCTCGTATGAAAGATGAACGTATTCCTTTAAAATATAATTGCATAGGTCAAGAAACTAATGGAGCTGGTGGACTTTTTAAAGCACTACGTACCATTCCTATTATCTTGGATATTTGTAAAGAAATGAAACAGCTTTGCCCTGATGCTTGGTTGGTTAATTTCACAAACCCAGCTGGTATGATAACACAGGCTGCTATTAACTATGGTGGGCATAAAAAAACTATAGGACTCTGTAATGTGCCTATAGGTATGCATAAGAGTGTATCTGAAAGTCTTGGTGTAGAAAGTGAAAAAGTAGAGCTTGTCATGGCTGGAATGAACCACTTTGTATGGGGACTTCATGCTTATGTTGATGGAAAAGATAGAATGCAAGAAGCATTAGACTTTTTAATTAATAATCCTGAAAAAGCTCCTGCGAATTTTTCTCGTCAAAAATGGGAATCTTCTATCCTCAAAACAATGAAAGCTTTACCTTGTCCTTACCATAGATATTATTTCTCAACAGATACTATGCTTCAAGAAGAAATTGCAGATGCTGCAGGTAAAGGAACTAGAGCTGAAGTAGTAAAAAAAGTAGAAGAAGAATTATTCGAGCTTTATAAAAATTTAGAATTGGAAGAAAAACCAAAACAACTAGAATTACGTGGTGGAGCACATTATAGTGATGCAGCATGTGGTGTTATTAATGCTATTTATAATGACACTAGTGATGTGATTGTTGCTAATACTCTTAACAATAGTACTATTCGTTCTTTACCAGCTCATGCTGCAGTAGAATCTACTTGTATTGTAAACAAATCCGGAGCACATCCTTTGTCTGTAGAAGAATTACCACAATGGATGAACCAATGGTTACAATTAGTGTTTTCTTATCAAGATCTTACTGTACAAGCGGGTGTTACTGGGGATTATGAAACTTTATTACAAGCATTCTATATTAACCCTCTAACTCCTAAAGGTTCTATCGCTGAAGATCTTATTAAAGATATGATGTTAGCACATGAAGAACATTTACCACAATTTAAAGATCTTATTAAAAGTTATAAAAAATAATATTATATTTTAAATTTATTACGTGGGGTCATGCTCTCGTACTATTAAAAAGTATTGAGGGCTGTTTTTATTATTTTATTTAATTAATATAAGGAGAAAGTAAATATGCAGATAATCAAAATTATTATTTGTCATACATGTTTTGAAAAAATCCAACCTATTATAGACAAATGTATTCATTGTCAAAATTTAGAAAAATTAGATTCTGAACAAGCTTTTAAAAGTGCTGGGATCTTTATAGCTGGATGTTTATCTGGAGTTATAATGATTTTATATTTATACAATATATAGGTATACTCTATTTATCTAATTAAAATAATTTGATTAAAAAACCATCTCATAATAGAGGTGGTTTTTAATTATATATAATATTTGTTGTGTTTAACTAAATTTTATTGGTATTTTCTTTACTATCTAAGAATATTTATTAATTTGAGCTAGTAATGTAAATAGTGATAATCTATTGTTAGATTATTTCTCAATATTTGTACCAGAACCTAGATTTTATGGCATAGATGAGGTAGAAACAATGGGTTTTTTTGTATACTTCTTGACAATATACAAGGGAGACTTTATAATATATTAATTATTACAAGGAGCTTATTAAGTGCCTACATTACCAGATTATAATCCTAGCGATTTCGAAAAAGCTTTAGGACTTGATGATTTACAACAAAAACGCTTTCACTCCACCCCCAACCCTAACAAAACTCCTTACACTATCGTGATGCCACCACCTAATGTGACTGGAATGTTGCATATGGGGCATATTTTGAATAATACGATTCAAGATGTCTTGATTCGTTACAAAAGAATGGACGGCTTCGAAGCGTGTTGGATTCCTGGATTGGATCATGCGTCTATTGCGACAGAATCCAAAGTCATACAATGGTTAGAAACTAAAAATATCAAAAAAGCAGACATAGGTCGTGAGAAATTTCTTGAGTATGCTATGCAATGGAAAGAACAATACGGTGGTATCATTAATGATCAGCTCAAAAGGCTTGGGGTTTCTTGTGATTGGGATAGAGAACGATTTACCATGGACGAAGAATATTCTCAAGAAGTACTTCAATCTTTTATCGATTTATTTAATGCTGGCTTGATTTACAAAGGTAATAGAATGGTCAACTGGTGTCCCAAATCCAAATCTGCTATTTCTGATGACGAAGTTGAACACATAGAAGAACAAGGTCATTTGTGGCATTTTTCTTATCCTATTAAAGATAGCGATGCGACTATTACTATTGCTACTACCAGACCTGAAACGATGTTTGGGGATACTGCCGTGATGGTAAATCCTACAGATGAGCGTTATAAAGATCTTATTGGTAAAGTCGTGATCTTACCTTTTATGAATAGAGAAATTCCTATTATTGCAGATGATTATGTAGATCCAGAATTTGGTACAGGTGCGGTGAAAGTTACCCCAGCTCATGATCCTAACGACTATGAAGTGGGCTTGAGACATAAGCTTGATATGCCTATGGTGATGACAGAAGAAGGGACGATGAATAACACAGTTCCTGAGATGTTCCAAGGACTGGATAGGTTTGAAGCTCGTAAACTTGTCGTTGAAGAAATTAAAAAACTAGGGCTCTTAGTTTCTATAAAAGAGCACACCCATAAAGTGGGGTATTCCCAAAGAGGTCAAGTACCTATTGAATCAATGTTATCCGATCAGTGGTTTATCTCTATGAAAGAATTAGCAATAGAGGCCAAAAAAGCAGTGGCTAGTGGTGAGATAAAATTCTATCCTAATCATTGGGTAAAAACTTATGATTATTGGCTAGATAATATCAAAGATTGGTGTATTTCTCGTCAATTATGGTGGGGACATCGTATCCCTATTTATACTTGTGAGTCTTGTGGAAATCAAGAAGCTAGTCTTTCTGCTATAGATATTTGTCCAAAATGCCAATCTCCTGTTACTCAAGCTGAAGATGTTTTAGATACTTGGGCAAGTTCTTGGTTGTGGTCTTATGCCGTCCACAAAAATGACGAAGATAAAAATTATTACCACCCAACGGATACCCTTGTTACAGGTCCAGATATTATCTTTTTCTGGGTAGCTCGTATGATTATGGCTGCTAAACACTTCAGAAAAGAAATCCCTTTTAAGCAAGTTTATTTCACAGGGATTATTCGTGATGATCTTGGTCGTAAAATGAGTAAAACTCTAGGTAATTCTCCCGATCCTATGGATATTATGGCGGAATATGGTGCTGATGCTTTGAGATTTTCTATTATTCGTTTAGCTCCTTTGGGGAATGATATTCTTTATGCTTCTGATAAAATAGATCTAGGAAAACGTTTTGCAAACAAATTATGGAATGCCGCTCGATTTGTTATGATGTATGCGGAAAATAATAATTTTGATGTGCAAAATTGTAGCGATGATATTCTTTCTTATAACTTAGATGATTTTGATAAGAGTGTTTTGACAAGATATAATAGCACGGTAGAAAAAATTAGAGATCATTTTGATAAGTTTAGAATTAATGATGTCGCCAAAGAAATCTATGATTTCATTTGGGGAGAGTTTTGTGATAAATATGTCGAAAACTCCAAAACTGCTCTCAATCACGAAGATCTTGAGATTCGTACTCAAAAACTCTATGTGATTTTGAGTTTATTTAGACGACTATTAAAAATGCTCCACCCTATTATGCCTTTTGTTACAGAAAAATTATACAGAGAAGTTTTTGGTGCGAAAGAATTATTATTTGCTGATTATCCTGTGGTAAAC
Organism: uncultured Brevinema sp.; assembly: GCA_947036575.1. Taxonomy (GTDB): domain Bacteria; phylum Spirochaetota; class Brevinematia; order Brevinematales; family Brevinemataceae; genus Brevinema_A. Next base: position 11,053 of record CAMQSH010000038.1, read on the forward strand.
CAAAAAGAGATCTTCGAGCAATCCGATGAGCAAATGAAAAGACTAGATCAAGCTTTATATATGATACGTGAAATTAGAGCAGAAAGCAATGTCCCACCTAGCGCTAGTCCTTCAGGAGTGATTTCTGTTTCTGGCGATCTCAAAGAATTCTTTGAGAGGAATATTTCTGTTACTCAAAAATTAGCTAAGCTTTCTAAATTAGAAGTAGTGGACGTGGGTAGAGAAGTGCAGAACGGAGAGGCGACTGCGTCTGAGTACGACTTCCAAGTATTTATCAATTTGGAAGGGAGCATAGACAAGGCAAAAGAGATAGACAGGCTGAGCAAGGAACAAGAGCGTCTCCAAAAAGCAGAAAAGTCTATCAATGGCAAGCTAAATAATGAGCAGTTCGTGGCGAAAGCTCCTGCAGAAGTCATCTCCAAAGAAAAAGCCAAATTAGAAGAAATTCAAAATGAATTGGTGAAAGTTCATAGTGCTTTAGCTATGTGGAGTCAACTTCGTTGATTTTACTTTTAATTAATTAATAATATTCAGGAGTTTCGAGATGGATATTACTAATATTATAATCAGTAATGTCATGATGACTAATTTTACTAATATTACTAATGAGTTTATTATAACTAATGACTTAACGCATGTTGTAGAAGTTATGAATATCCCTGTAGATGGATGGACTATATTTGGAGTTATTGTAACATTTGCTAGTGCTATGGTTATGTGTAAGTCTGTTGAAGAAATGAAAAAGCAAAATAAAATATCAGCAGATTCTGTTAAAGAGATGAACGAACAATATATTCAAAATGAGAAAAACAAACAACAAGAACAAGATTTTCAAATTTACTTTCAAGTATTACAACCGTTGTTTCAACGATTCAATGATACTGTAGATAAATATTGGGGGAAAGATGAAAATCATAGATCTTCAATAATCCCTCCTTCTATACCTGAAGATTTTGACTATCATACTATGGTTATAGATGTGTCTTCTATCTATAATAGTATAAAAGATACATTGTTAATATTACATGTTCCTGAAGATTCATTTAAGGATATTAATGAATTTTTATCTAATATGTACGATATAGATAGAATAGTTATTGTTTATTCTCGTACTCATGTTACCCTTGCAAGTATAAAAAAAGAATTGCAAATCTATCATGATTATACAACCTTTTGGTCTCCCTTAATTTTTGATTATATTTTTCAGACTATAGGTCTATATTATTTAGGAAAGGCTCTCCCTCAAGATAAAAAGGAAGATATAGAGCGTTTTATAAAAGGAACAAAAAAACATAAAAGAGATTGGGAAATATTACCACGAAATCGAGGAAATCGAGAACAAGAAGCATCAAAATAACTACAATCAAAAAAAGTTTTCTATCTTAGGAGTATTAATATGAATAAAATAAATAAATATATTTTATTTATTGCATATTTTATTGTAGCACCTGAGTTTATAAAGGGTAATGGTACTAACTATCATGTTTTTATCAATCAAATATCCACATCTATTTGTCATCATAAAGTAACCTTAAAAGAAGGTGAGGAACTAGAGAAAGTTGGGCGAAAATTTGATACTAGAAAAGATCTTGAGCAATATATGGATTCTATGGATGCTAGTCTTTGTGCCAATTGCTCTAATAATGCTGTTCACTCAGATAGAACATAAGAGAAATCAAAATAACCAATCAAAAAGTCTATATAAAGAAATAGAGAATATAATCATAGGAGTATCAATATGAATGAAAAAGAATATATGGAACAGCAACGAAAAGCTGCTATCAAAGTGCTTATATTTAATTTACCAGGAATGATAGCATTTATTCTTTATATGCTATCTGAACCAGAATATGAGAAGATGATGATTGCTTTGTTTTCGTATACATTTTATACGGTTATAACAGCGATTCCTCTTTTTCTTGTGAAATATAAATTTTTCATGCAAAACTGGAAAAAAAGTTCAGAGCTAGATTCTGAAGAAGAATAACGACAATAAAAAAAGCTCTCTATGCTACGCTAGGGGGCTTTTTTATTTCTGATTTTCTTTAGCTATGCTTCCCCCCAATTTTATGAGGCGAAGAGCCGTGACTACAAAATCATCTCAATATAGGTCGTTATGTCAGTACATAACTCACCAATCATATATAGTTATTGAGAGATGATTTGAAAAACAGTTTTCTTAAAATCTACATCGTGGGGATTCTCAAGGGGACGAGTAGTCCCCTTGAGTAGAAGGGGGTTATAGGGGGCGTTTCTAGGGACGCCCCCTAAAGAGAAGCAACACCAAAAAATTATATTACATAAAACAAAAATTCTCTTGACAAAAATACCGAATAGATCTATAATAGAAGAGCATAAAACTTAAAGATAAAAAAGTTGTGAAAACTTTAAAATCTTTGTAATATTTCTATCCTATAATAAGATAGAGGTTTTTCGTATAGAAAAATCTTTTTTTTATTTTTACACTTTATATTTGTTCAACTTTCTACTAACCAGTAGGTTTATATTAATTGCTCATAGCAGTTGTAGATTCTTTTGGTTAGTAGATAAAAATAGAAATATTTAGATTTATACTCTTTAAGTTTTATGCAAATACAACTGTCTATGGGCTTTATTTGTGTCTTAACGAGAGTGAGTACTGTACACCTATTTAAAAAATTGGGACAAATACTAAATTCTTTTAGTTGGAGTGGTTTGGTTAAACACTTGACTATTTATCTAAGTGATGAGCTTAGAAGGAA
>CAMQSH010000039.1 GCA_947036575.1 uncultured Brevinema sp.
AGGCAAAACAAGCAGTCGTTGAAGGTACGGAAAAAGCAAAAGTTTTAACAGAAACTATATCTAATATGGAAGTTTCTCAAGATATTAAACTGGCTGTGACTGAAGGTGCTGAAAAAGCCAAACAAGCAGTGACTGAAAGTGCTGAAAAAGCGCATGCTCTGACAGGAAATATAGATATTTTAATGATTTTAGATAAATTGCTTGCAAGTCCTAAAGCATTTAAAGATAAAATAGTAGATAAAATAGCAACAATTAAAGAAGATATAGCAGAAGAAATAGAAGCATTAGAAGAAAAAGAACTTCATCAAAAATTAGCAGAAAAAATGATAGCATCCTATACAGAATTAGCTGCTACTTCTGGTGATTTGTTAAATATGACAAATATTATTCCTGGTGCTTTTTTCGCCTCAATACCTGCAGGAATAACACTGTTTGTAAAATTTCCTTCAGAATTAGTCATGTCTTTAGCTACTATTTATGATTTAGATATTACAGATGATGAGATAAAAGATCTCTGTTTGATTCTTTATATTTCGGGCGCCTTACAAGAAGAAAAAGCTGTGATTACTCCAGAAAATATAGAAACATATCTCAAAACAGTTAATGAACACCTTAATCATGAAGATAGAAAAGAATCTATCAAAATAGCTTTTAGTCAATTTGGTAAAGTTTTAACGAGAAAAGGTATTGTTAATCTTACAGGAGCTTCTTCTGAATTTTCAATTAATAAGGCTTTTGCTACTTTCTTAGGAAAACAGGTTAATAACTATTTCCAAAATCATCATGGTGTAGTACCTTTAACAGAAACTAAAATAGAAACAGAAAAATAATAATAATCAGATAAAAAAGCACTCCTATTAAAAGAGTGCTTTTTTTTATTATTGTTAATTAAAATAAGATAGCTGTTTGATAATAAATAAAAGAACAGATAAAAGGAAGGACTAGATACATTAAAATAGTGATGAAAAAATATTTATTTCCTAATTCTTGTCTTAGTGCACCAGTAGCTGCTACACAAGGTAATGTTAATAAAATAAAAATCATAAAAGAATATGCTTTTTTAGAAGCGTGTTCATCAGTCCATATTTGTTGTAATCTACTCACAATTCCAACGCCAGCCTCTTCTTCTAGTTCTGAGACATCAGGAGTACTAAATTGTTCTGTAAAATTCCAAGTAAGCATTCCTATTAAGGATATTTTGACAGTCTCTAAAAACATAGAACTTATTTCCATGATCTCACCTGAAATAGTAAGAGAAGTACTTTCTTCTGAAGAGTCGCCCGTTTCTTCTTGTAATACTTGTCCAAAAAATCCTACAACAGCTTCTTTTGCGATTAATGATGGTATGATAGAAACGACAGGTTCCCACCTATCTCCAAAGCCTAAAGGCACAAAAACAGGTTGTATATTTTTACCAGCTTGTGCTAGGTAAGATTTACTAATATCTCCATTGGCTGGGAAATAAGAAAATGCCCAAATAAGCATAAGCATTCCCAAAATCAAGCCACCAGCTTTTTTTATATAGGAAGAAGCATGTAGAGATGCTTTTCTAATAACAATACCAAAATTTGGAAGACGATACTTAGGAATTACCATTATAAAACAGGAATTTTTAGAATGAAAATCTGGTAATTTAGAGAGAAAAAATGCTAAAATAATAGCAAGGAAAATACCTAAAAGATATAAACTTAATAAAATTAATCCACCATTATTAGGAAAAAATGCAGAAATAAAAAGTGCATATACAGGAAGCCTAGCTCCACAAGAAATTAAGGAAGATACCATTAAGGTTAAACGTCGTACTTCAGGTGTTTCTAATACTCTAGTTCCATAAATTGCAGGGACTGTACAACCAAAACCTAATAACATGGGAAAAAATGATTTTCCAGATAATCCGATTTTAGAAAAGGGATATTCTAATAAAATAGCAATACGTGCAAGATAACCACTTTCTTCTAGGACAGCTAAAAAGATATAGAGAATAAAAATTAAAGGAACAAAGGTTAAGACACCACCAACTCCACCAATCAGTCCATCTACAATAAAAGAATGTAATTCGGGTACTGTACCTACTAATAGAATATTTGCATAAGTAGTGATTTTTTGACCAATTAACCAATCAATAAAATCAATAAAAGGATTTGCAGCATTAAAGACCATAGTAAATAATACAGTCATAATGATACCAAAAAACACATAACCTAAAATAGGATGTAATAATGCTTGATCTATATGTTTTAAGAAATCTATTTTTTCTTTTTGTCCTGATTTTATGGTAACAGGATTTTGATTGATGATTAATTCTTTTTTTTGAATAATATCATCAAGATAATTTGGGATAATAGATTGATATTCTTTGATAATAGTTTCGATTTCTTGATGCTCAAGGGCAAAGCGATGAATAAGAAGAGGGTGTTGCATTAATAAATAAGTATAAATAATAGTAGGAGATATAGCTTCTGGGATACCAGCCAAAGGATATCTGATTTCTGCTGTTGGTAATAAAGAAGAAATTTCTTGATATTCATCTTGTTGAGTAACACGTAGTGGTGAAATCCATGAATGATAATTTTCAGTAAGACTAATCATATGAACTAAATCATCTAAGCCTTCTTTGGTATGTGCACTAGTAGGGATAATAGGAATACCTAAAAGATCTTGTAATTTAGTAATGTTAAGATCGTAAGATTGTTTAAATTCATCATAAAAATTAAGGATACCTATCATAGGAACACCTAACTCTAGTAATTCTGCGGTAAGCATAAGATTTTGATGGAGGTTATTCATATCAATCACATTAATGATTAAATCATAATTACTAGTAAATAATTCATTAATACTGATACTTTCGTCTTCAGAACAAGGTAATAAACTATAAACACCTGGTAAATCTAAAAGATGAAATTCTTCTTTATCTGTTTTAAAAATTCCTTCTTGCCTAGCTACTGTAACACCAGCCCAGTTCCCAATATTATAAGTTGATCCAGACAAACTATTCAGAATAGCCGTTTTTCCGACATTAGGATTTCCCACGAGTAAAATATTTTTCATAATTATTTCCTATATTAATATATATTATTTGTTTTGAATTTCTATAGTAATATTTTTTGCATCTTTTTTACGAAGAGCTATTTTAGAGTCTTGGATATTAAAAATAATAGGGTCTGAAAAAATAGTGTTTTGAGCAATAGAAATAGGGCAACCTTTACAAACTCCTAATCTAGTAAGTTGATATTGAATATTTTTATCTAACTTATCAAAATTGTCTATAGTAGCAACACATTGTTGACATTCCTTATTTAATAATGATGATGCAGGGTGTAAAGCCATAGTGATACCCTCCTTTTGAGTATATTTATTCTTAAGTATAGCAAATATTAAAAGGTAATTTCAACTTTTTATTATAATAATATAACAAAATATTTTTATAATATTATTGAAATAGCTCTTTTAAATGTAATATACTATATTATATTTATTATGGAGAGGCTTTATGAAAAGTTTTATTGTATTAATTATTATTAGCCCTATTATTTATATAGGTATGAAGAATTTAATTTTGGTATTGTTGGCAAAAAAAGGTGTCTGTGGGTCTTGTACAAGATGTGGTCCAGACATAACAAAATCATGTAATTTACCAGATACTAAAAATAAAATGAAATAAAAATTAAATTTTATTTATGATATTAAAGAATATTTCCGATAATTTATGGAGCTTAAAAATTATTACTAGAGAAATTGGAGGAGATAGGATGACTAAAGAAGTCGCTACAAATATTCAATCAACAAAAACTAATAGTACCCCCGCTTATAGAACTAAAAAATTAGCGCATTTATTCCGTGCAATTTCTTTATTTGCTATGCCTATCCGTTGTTCTGAGTTAGGGTTACGTCGTCGTAAATAAATTGATATTAATAGCTAAACATTACATAAAAAACCTCTTAAATATTTTAAGAGGTTTTTTTGCGTATAATAATGTATTATAATACTTAAATAATATCTAAAATATCTTGAGGCTGATGGAATCTCAAAATATTCTCTTCCTTTTCAAATAAAGAACTTGATCCCCAAACAGCTAAGCCAAAATCAATATTACTATCTTTAGCACAAATCAAATCTGAATAAGCATCACCTATATAAATACATTCATGAGCTTGATGTGATGACTGATCAAGATACTCTAAGAGTGGGGCAGGGTGTGGCTTGTGGAAAGGGGTATCATCAGCTAAAATAATATGATTAAAATAATCATGGATATTAAGATACTCCTGTTCTATATTATAAATCTCTCTACTTTTGGAGCTAACAATACCACAAGGAATAGACTGTTTTTTGAGATCTTCTAATAATCCGAGAATCCCCTGAAATAATTCTATAGGTTTTTGTGACTCATCATAAACGGAATCTATCCAAGCATTCAAATACTCATCCATCTCGTCTTCTGAAATCCCAAAATCTTGTAAAATCAATTTGCCTGGGCGTCCCATTTTGGGAATGATATCATCTATTGTTAAATCTATTCTATGGGCTTTAAGTTGTAGTATATTTAATAATCCTAAGGCATTTCTTTTTTCACTATTAAGTAATGTGCCATCAAGATCAAAAATAATACTAGAGTATTGTTTTTTCATAATTATCCCCCTGACTTTTGATTTTTTAATTGAGTTTTTTTGATAGCTTCCCACTCACAAAGAATGATACCACAAGAGATAAATAAAATTCCTAACATTTTATGTATACTTAGTGTTTCTCCTAGTGCTAATAGTGCAAAAATAAAAGCCCAAGCTGGCTCTAGAGAGATAATCAATCCCGCTTTGAGAGGATCTTTGGTTAGATCTTGTCCTAATAGTTGTATTCCATAGTTAATCAAAGATGCAAAGATCCCTAAATATAATATAGCTAAAATTGTTGTTAAATTCCAAGTAGTTGGGAAAGTTTCGAATCCTAGAGCAAAAATCCAAGATAATACAGCAACAAATATCGATTGTAAAAAATGGAGTGTAACAGGAGATTCACCTTTTTCTAGAAAATGATTAGAAAACACAATATGAAAGGTAAAACCTAAAGAACATAATAAAGTAATTAAAATACTTGGTGACCATATAAAGGAAACACCTTTTTGAAAATTAAAAATAAAAATACCTATCATTGTACAAAAAATAGCAAAGATATTATATTTGGTAATAGGGGTTCTAAAAAATATAGCACCTAAAATAGGAATGGCAACAATGCTACTACTTGTTAAAAAAGCACTTATACTAGCATCTAAATCTTTTAGTCCTATTGTTTGAGTTGCAAAAGCAACTAGTAACATACTACCTAAAGCAAATCCATAAAGTAAAGTATCTTTAGTGATTTTTATTTGTTTTCTAAAATGAAAAAATAATAGAAAAATAAAAGAAAATCTAAAGGCAGTAGTATAAAATGGAGGAAAGCCAGCATTAACTAAAACCTTTTGAGCAATAAAAGAAAATCCCCATAAAAAAGCAACAATATGTAATAATATAGTCCCTAGAGTATTTTTAGACATAAAAATTTATCCTCTTATTTTTACTAAAATTGGTTGAATGATGTCAGCATATTCATGATCTTTGATAGCATCTATTGTTTTTGAAATAGAATATTTATTTTCTTCTAGAGCTAAAAGTGTTTCAAAACAGAACATTGTTAATGAGAAAAATTCTATAGGATTATTAGGAGTAGAGGCATTATTTGGGAAAAATGTACGGCTCTCTTTGTAGTAGTATTCGCCTAAGGACGTATAAATATCAAGCTCTTTTTTGAGATGTTCTTGAATATTATTATCTAAAGCAATCATATCTTGCAAAGTATCTAAAGTAACAGTCAACAAATTCTTTGGTAGATTTGTTCTGATATCTGTTTGAGTAGCCATAATATCTTGATCATTTGCTATAAAAGCTTCTAGGGCAAGATAGGACATGATAGCAACATTAGAAATTTCTTGCTGTTCATTTTGACCAAAATTATCTAAATCTAGTTGTTGTTCAATAAAAATGGAATTATACAAAAAATAAGTAGCATAAATTTGATTGTTTGCTGTATGATGCTTTGACATAGAATATCCTCTATTGAAATAATTATTAGATATAGTGTACTATATTTATAGGTAAAAAACAAGAGTATACGGTGTTAAGTACTAAATATTTTCAAAGAAAGTAATATAACTAATCATTAATAATAGTATGTTTTGTACTATATCTAAGAAATAAAATTGAAGTAATAAAGATTTTGTAGCTAATTTTGAAATCATTAAAAATATAATAAATAATTTTAAGTTTATTTTCCCTAAGGTATTGTGAATTATAGAAATAAATTTTAGTGTAATATAAAATGCTTCTATTAAAATACTTCTATAAAGAAGTGTTGACTTTTTTTTATTGTTAGAATATAATAAAAAATAGAAAGTAATCAAAAAAATTATATAAAATACTATATTAATATATAGGATTTGGAGGAAAATATGTTTTTCATGTGGACGTTATTTGCAGTAGTATGCCTAACTTGTTTGGCTGGAGCGGCGATTCATTGGACAAGAGAGTATACGATTGTACCTAAAATCGTTGCTAAAAGTTTAATAGGTGGCTTTTCAGGTTTCTTTTTTATTATGTTGGCAGTTGCTGTCGCATCTATCTTTAATATCTCTCCTGTATACGCTGCAGACACTGCTGCTGCATTTGTATTATCTTCCGAAGCTTATGGGTTGGGATTCTTAGGTGCTGGTATCTCTGTAGGTTTAGCCTGTATTGGTACAGGAATTGCGACAGGAATGTCAGCTTCTGCTGCTATTGGTGCTGTGAGTGAAGATCCAAAAATGCTTGGTACTAGTTTATTATTTGTTGGACTCTCAGAAGGTATCGCTATCTATGGCTTGATTATTGCTATTATGATTTTAGGAAGATTAGGATAATACCTAATCTTTTTAAAATAGATTTATGTAAATAGGTTTATGCAAACAGACCTGTTTCTAAGGATTATATTATGAAAGTATTAGCAATAGTTGGTGAACAAGTTTCAGCTGCTTTTAGTTTAGCAGGTATGGAGGTCGTATCTCCAATTGATCATCAAGAGTTATTAGATGTATTTGAGAATGCTCTTCGTCAAAAAAATTTAGCTCTTTTAGTGATATCAGCGCGTTACGGTAAGGCCTTAAAAAAAGAAATTGAAGAAGTCCGTTTATCAAAAAATCCTACGATTATCCTTGAGATTAGCTCGTCTAAGGGTGAATTTAATGCTGGTGAAAGATTAATGCAACATATAAAAAGAGCGATAGGTCAATAGTATTAATGAGGGGTTCTTTATGGCATTAAAAAACATGGTCTCTTATATTCAAGAACAAGTTCATACAGAAATTGAAGAGCAATTCAACAAAGCAAAAATTGAGGCAACTCAATCTTTTATTGCTTTGGGTGAAGAATTAGATGAACATCAAGAAAATAAAATATATCAAATTACCGATAGACTTTTAAAACAAGAAAATATGCTTAAAGCAGAGCAAGACTTTATTATTACTAATAAGCAACTTAGTTCAGAACAAGAATTTACAGATGAGTTTATTCAAGAATTAAAAACAGCTTTATTAAATTACACACATACAAACAAAGTAAAATATCAACAAATACTACAATCTTGGCTAGTGAAAGTCAACGAAGCTCTTCAAGGTATGAAAATTACTGTTACCGTGAACGAACGTGATGTAGAATTAATAAAACAGTTATTAACGTCTTTATCTATTTCAGGGCATGTAGACAGTTCTCCAAAAATAAAAGCTGGACTATATGTAGAAGGGGAAACAGGCGTTATTGTCGATTTAACTTTTAACACATTATTTATAGAAAGAAAAGAAAAGCTATTGAATATCTCTATGCAGATATTGAAGGAGAACTTGTGAAATTAATAGGAAAAATCACTCGTATTAATGGTCCTCTTGTAACAATGGAGATCACTGATATTGTCCAATTGATGGAAATGGTCTACGTTTCTCATCTAAAATTAATTGGTGAAATTTTAAGTATTGAAGAAAAAACTGCTGTTATTCAAGTATATGAAGCAACAGAAGGTTTACAATTAGATGATGTTGTCTATGGATCGGGTTTACCTCTATCTGTAGAATTAGGACCAGGATTACTTTCTCAAATATTTGATGGTATTCAACGTCCCCTTAAAGCAATCGCAGAAGAATCAAAAAGCATCTTCCTAAAAAGAGGGATTTCTGTATCTCCTCTCGATAGAACTAAAAAATGGGCTTTTACTCCTAAAATAGCTGTCAATGATGAGCTTGGTAAAGGTGCTATTCTTGGAACGGTACCTGAAACAGAACTAGTATTACATAGTGTTATGCTTGCTCCAAATATGTCAGGACTTGTTAAATCTATCGTTGGTACTGGTGAATATACTATTGATGATATTATCGGAACTTTAGAAGATGAAAACGGTACTATCCATGAACTTAAACTTGCTCATCGTTGGCCTGTAAAATTAGCAAGACCTTATAAAACTAGATATTTACCTACACAACCATTACTTACAGGACAAAGAATTATTGATATTTTCTTCCCTGTTGCTAAAGGTGGTGCTGTTGCTATTCCTGGTGGTTTTGGTACTGGTAAAACAATTACTCAACACCAATTAGCGAAATGGTCTGATGCTCAGATTGTTGTTTATGTAGGTTGTGGAGAACGTGGTAACGAAATTACAGAAGTACTAGAAGAATTCCCACAATTGATAGATCCTCATACAGGTAGACCTCTTTTTGATAGAACAGTAATGATAGCAAATACTTCTAATATGCCTGTAACTGCCCGTGAAGCTTCAATTTATACTGGTATCACTATTGCTGAATATTATAGAGATATGGGTTATGACGTAGCGGTGATGGCGGATTCATCTTCTCGTTGGGCAGAAGCCTTGAGAGAATTATCTGGACGCTTGGAAGAGATTCCTGCTGAAGAAGGTTTCCCAGCATATCTAGGTTCAAAATTAGCGTCATTTTATGAAAGAGCTGGAAATGTTCAAGTACAAAGTGGTGTCAACGGATCTGTAACAATGATCGCTGCTGTATCACCTCCTGGAGGAGATTTCTCCGAACCTGTTACTCAAAATACAAAACGTTTTGTTCGTGCTTTTTGGCAATTAGACAAAGCTCTTGCCTCTGCAAGACATTATCCTTCTATTAACTGGATTCATAGTTATAGTGAATATGCTGATTATGTATCTGATTGGTGGACAACAAATATAGATCCAGATGCAAAAACAATAAGACAAGATTCTTATGATCTCTTATTAAGAGAAGAAAAATTGCAAAAAATTGTTAAATTAATAGGGCCTGATGCTTTACCTGATAGTGAACGCTTGGTGCTTGAAATAGCACATATGCTCAAAGAAGGATTCCTCAAACAAAATGCTTATGATGATGTAGATATGTATACTGTTCCTAAAAAACAATTGGCTATTCTTAAATTAATCACAACATTTTATAAAGAGGCAGAATCTATTATTCATATGGGAGCACCTATTTTTGAAATTCGTGCTTTAGAATGTTTTCCTATGATTGTTCGTGCACGTTTAGATATTCCAAATGATGAACTAGATAAATTTGAAAAACTCTCTCTATTAATAAAAGATGAGCTTAATAGCTTGCGTTTAAAATATGATAGAGCTGCAAAGGGAGCTAGCTAATGGATTTACAAATTAAAAAATCTTATAAAGGTTTAAAATCACTTAATGGTCCTTTGATGGTCGTAAAAGCTGTTCCAGATGTTTCTTTTGGTGAATTGGCAGAAGTTACTTTAAAAGATGGGTCAGTCAAACTAGCTGTTGTTATTGAAGTAAATAAAGAATCTATCATATTACAATTATATGGACATACTTCAGGTATTGAGCCAGATACAACACAAATTAAATTTTTACAACAAACCTTCCAGATAGGCGTTTCAGAACAAATGCTCGGTAGAGTATTCAATGGTTTAGGATCTCCTATTGATGGAATTCGTATGCCTGATGCGGACGAATATAGAGATATTAATGGAGAACCATTAAATCCTGTAGAAAGAGAATATCCTCATGATTTTATACAAACAGGTATTTCCGCGATTGATGTGATGAATACCCTAGTTCGTGGACAAAAATTACCTATTTTTTCTAGTGCAGGACTTCCTCACAATCAACTTGCAGCACAATTAACAGCCCAAGCAAAATCAAAAAGTGGCAATCCTTTTGCGGTGGTATTCGCAGCAATGGGTATTAGACATGATGATGCTACTTATTTTATTGATTCTTTTAAAGAAACCGGAGCTCTTAACACAACTGCTTTATTTTTGAACTATGCTGATGATCCCGCTATCGAAAGATTAGTTACTCCTAGAGTGGCGCTAACTTTAGCTGAATATTTGGCTTACGACAAAGGAATGGACGTTTTAGTTATTCTTACCGATATGACAGCTTATGCAGAAGCCTTGAGAGAAATTGCAGCTGCTCGTGGCGAAGTACCTTCTCGTAAGGGATTCCCAGGCTATATGTATTCTGATTTTTCTACTATTTATGAAAGAGCTGGTAGGGTAAAAGGACGAGAAGGTTCTGTTACTCAAGTACCTATTCTAACGATGCCTGGCGATGATATAACGCACCCAATCCCAGATTTAACGGGTTATATCACAGAAGGTCAGATCGTACTAGATAGGAGCTTAAATGGTCAAAATATTCTCCCTCCTATTAACTTAATGCCTTCTTTATCTCGTTTGATGAAAGATGCTATTGGTAAAGATTTAACTAGAGAAGATCATCCAAAATTATTTATGCAATTATATGCCTCTTATGCAAAAGCTTTAGAAGTACGTGCTATTGCGGCTATCGTATCAGAAGAAGAGATGTCCGATTTAGATCGTTTGTATCTAAAATTTGGTAGAGAATTTGAAAATAAATTTATCAACCAGAGTTTTCATGTAAATAGATCTATAGAAGAAAGTTTGACTCTTGCTTGGGAAATTTTATCTATTTTCCCTAAAAGTGAATTGACTAATATTAGTAGCAAAGAGCTTCTCATGTATTATGTAGGTACTCAAGACGAAGATTAGGATAAAAAAGATAAAAATAAAGGTGTAATATGGCACAGAAAAATATAACTCCTACAAAAAGCAATTATATAACACTCAAAGAAGATTTAGTTTTAGCAAAAGAAGGACATGGGCTTTTAGAACAAAAGCGTGAAGTCTTAGTTGTAAATTTAACAAATCTTGTAACTCAAATTAGAGAAACTCGTACAAAACTTGATGAAAAATTATTTCAAAGTTTTCAACAATTGTCCTTAGTTCGCTTAGAAAGTGGCAGTGTTATCTTAGATCTGATGATCAATAGTGTTGCTCAAGATTATGAGGTAGATGTTTTATCCCATTCTGTGATGGGTGTTATTGCTCCAAAATTATTCTTTATAGAAAAAAAGTCTAAAAATAAATCTGCAGTACCTATGGGTATTTCGGGATCGAGTCCTAATTTTGATAAATTACTTCAAATAACCCAAGAGATCAAACCTCTAATGGCAGAAGTTGCTTACTTAGAAAGTACAGCATGGAAACTTGTTACAGAAATTAAAAAAACACAGAGACGTATTAATGCTTTAGAGAATTTTGTCATTCCAGATACACAAGATACAATGAAATTTATCAAAGAGATATTAGAAGAAAAAGATAGAGAGACTTTGTTTCAAATAAAAAGAATCAAAGATAAACAGCGTAAAAATCAAGCTCTTAAAAAGGAGACTTCCTATGATGTGTAAAATATTCGTTCCTATTACAGGATCAGATGAAAGTAAATTTTCTATTGATAAAGCAGTAGAAATTGCAGCATCTCTTAATGCAAAAATTGTGGCTATAAATGTACTCGATAAAGATTCTTTGGCAAAATTACAACGTTATAAAATTTTTATTGAAGAAGAATCCGATGTCTTTGGTGAAAGTCTTAGACGTGATGCTGAAAAATATCTCAAATATGCCCAAAATGTAGCTGATTCCTTCCATGTAACGATAGAAACTGTTCTATTAGAAGGCGAACCTTATGGGGAAATTTTTAAATACATTAGAAATGATCCAGCTAGTCAAAAATTTGTCATGATTACTTCTACCAAAGATAGTGATAGTTTTATAGAATCATTCGGTGCTTTAGAAAAAAAACTATTACGTTCAGGTTTATCTATTATGATAGCAGGAGATAAGTAGATGTCTATTATTGATCAAATTTGTGATATTGAAGAGACTTTAGCTAATACACGTAAAGATGGTGAACAAAAAATCCTACAAATGCACCAAGAGTTTTCTGTAAAAAAAGCTAAAATGAGAGAACATTTTGTTCAGGAGTTAGCTCAAAAAAATATAGAACTTGAACAAGAAATGCATGAGCGTGTAGCAGAATATAAAGCAACTTTAATAGAGTCTAGTAAAAATATTAAAGAAATATTAGCAGTTGAATTTGAAAACAAAAAAGAAGATATTTTACAGATGGCTTGTGAAAATTTTTGGAAAGAGTAATTTATGATCTCAGTACAATATATACCTTTATCTGTACGTGTTAGAGCTTGGAATTTGTCATTGTTTTCTCGTGAAGAATTAGAAGAATGTATTCATGATGATGCAGCTACTTTTATGGCTAAAGTTGCTAAAAAAGAAAAATATCAAAAACTAGATACGAGTTCTTCTCAAAAATTTATTTTATCTACACAACATGCTGTTTTAGAATATTTAAAAGTTGCAATGTCTAATTCTTCGGGAGCTAGTAAAAAATTTGTTAAAGAAATATTTCATGAATTTGAAATTCATAATCTCAAAAATGTTGTGCGTATGATTATTTCTGGAAAATTTCAGGACTATTTTTATCCTTATGAATTTACAAATACAATTACTCTTAAAAAACTTGCTGAAATAAGAAGTATTAGTGAACTTATTCAATTACTAGATCATACTCCTTATTATATGTTTAAATCAATATTGGAACAAGTAGAACACGAAAAAAATGCCCTCTATTGGGAATTGGCACTAGATAATTACTATATCAATCGTGTTCATCATGTTTCACAAGGATTAGATCTAGAGAGTAAAAAAGCAGTTAAACGATTATTGTTAATACCAGCATTACAAGAACGTTTAGTGTCTTTATATAGATATAAATTTCATTATAATGTGGAATCAGCAGAAGCCCTAAAATATGTCCCTAATTTGAGTTCTTTAATTGCTAGCGAAAAATGGAGTAAATTAGCTTTTGCGACATCACATATAGATTTTTATACAATATTGGCTGAGATAGGCTATATAGAAGATGATCTTTCTAATAATGCCGTTGCCTTAAAACTGGAATTTCAAAAACAATTAGAAAAAACATGTATTCGTTTTTTACATAAAGATCTTACGAGTATTTCTTCTTTTCTTGCTTTTATCCAGTTAAAAAAAATACAGTATAGAAAAATTACGACGATCCTAGAATCAAAATCTTTACAAGTAAGTAAGCTAGATATTATGCAATTTTTGTAAGATTAGAGATAAAGATATTAATTAAAGAGGGCTGAATTTATGTTTGTAACACAAAAAATGATCTTATTAGATATATTACTTCTCCAAAAAGA
>CAMQSH010000040.1 GCA_947036575.1 uncultured Brevinema sp.
TGGGAGTGAGAGCTTATTCCCCCTTGAATGCAAGGGGTTATAGGGGGTTTTGCATGAAACCCCCTAAAGAAAAGTAACACCAAAAAAGAATTGCATTTTATTTATATAAGTGATATGATTTAGGAGAGATAGGGAAAGAGGAGATAAAATGGATATAGAAAAATTGATTAGTAACTTGAATCCTGATTTTAATTATTTAGGTTCTTTTTTGAAAAACACTCTAGAATCTGGATTAGCATATGATATTTTAACAAAAAATTTTGAGAAAATACCTGTTGTAAATCGTATAATTCCAAAGAAAAATATAGCAATACCATGCCTTGAAGGAATAGTTTTAAATACTGATAATGAAATGCTACAAAATAATTTTATTTCATTGTTAGGTAAATCTATGAATAAAACAACACAAGATCTCTGTCATCCAGCTTTTCCAAATATTTTAAGACAATTGTCAGAGGATGATATATTGTTATTATATCTATTTAGACAAAAATCATATGTAATAGGGGCTCAGGGAGAGTATATTACAGATAAAGATATTAAATCACTCAACTTTCCGTATTGGGATTATTTTTTAGCAAAAATAGGAAAAAAGAAAGTTTTTAGTACCGTTTGGTTTTCAATACAGCATTTAAAACATTTAGATTTATTAAGATCGACAGACATTACAAAACAAGGCGAAGACCAAAGTGTATATGATATAGTTACGACAGAAAAAGGGAAACTGTTTATTAATGCTTGTATAAACAATGAATCTAGAGAATTATTAAATAAGATCATCTTAGAAAATAAAGTTGTTACGTATTCTACAGAGAATAGAAATTTAAAATTACAAGAAGTTGAGGATTATTTAAAAAAATATGATGACAAAAAAGATGATAGTTATCATAGATTACTTCGTTTTTATGATTCTATAAAATGCAGAGAAGATACAACTCTTTAAATTATAAATCTCTAAAATAAAAAAGACTCTCTATAATTAGGGAGTCTTTTTATTTATTAATAATTACTATCGTATCGCTATTATTGTTGTACCTTTATGGGTAAAGATATTACTTTCTTTGTAGGTTTCTTTATACCATGTCTTTTTTTCTTCTGTAGTTGCTGTTGGTGAGAGAGTTGTAGGGGGTACTTTAAGGCCGCTTTTATAAATTATGGGTCTTTGGGAGGGCATATTTCACCCTTTTTCCTTGATAAAGTCAACGTTTCAAAAAAATCTTGAGCAAATGTTTTTCCTATTGCTATTTGGTATACATCTGGTATAATATATCGTGAAAGGGGTATATCATGGTACTAATTACTTTTTTATTTTTTACAGTTTTAGTTGCTGTAGGAACGTATTATTTTGTAAAGGATGATCATATTAATAATAAAGATGATTATTTTTTAGGGGGAAGGAGTTTGAGTGGAGGGGTCATTGCTGGCTCTCTTTTATTTACAATTTATCCTTTTATCAAAACCCATACAAATAAATTAACAGGGAGATCTACCAATGAGTAAACAACCTAATATTCTTCTAATTTCTAGTGATCAACAACACTGGGATACAATAGGGAAATTCAATACTATTGTTAAAACACCAAATTTAGACAAATTAGCCAATGAAGGGACAACTTTTACAAGAGCATACTGCCCCAATCCTACTTGTACACCATCACGATCTTCTATTATTACGGGGCTTTATCCTTCTCAGCATGGTGCTTGGTCTTTAGGGACAAAATTACCAGAAGAAGTACCTACTTTGGGGGATATTCTCTTAGAAAATGGTTATGAAACAGCTCTTGTAGGGAAAGCTCATTTTCAACCTTTAGTGAATACAAAGGAGTATCCTTCTTTGGAATCTTATCCTATTTTGCAAGATTTAGAATTTTGGAAAAATTATAAAGAAAAATTTTATGGTTTCAAAGACTATGCTTTAGCTCGTAATCATACGACAGAACCTCATGTTGGTCAGCATTATGTGCTATGGTTAGAAGAGAAAGGCTGTAAAAATTGGAAAGATTATTATTTAGAACCAACGGGAAATATGAAACAATCGGAATTTCCACGAATAGAACAATTAGTAAAATCTCCAAGAGGATTTCTTGATGCATCACGTAGTTGGGGGAAGTGGGATATTCCTGAAGAATTTCACTATAATAATTGGATTGCAGAGCAAACTAATGAATATATGGACCAATACAAAAAAGAACAAAAACCGTTTTTCCTTTGGGCTAGTTTTTTTGATCCTCACCCTGAATACTTTGTACCTGAGCCATGGGCATCTATGTATGATCCTGAAAGTATTCCTTTGCCAGAATTTGATGCTGAAGAACACCAACAAAATCCTGTTCATTTTAAAATGACTCAAGAAGAACATCCTGATTATTCTTCTTATATTGTTCAACAAGGCTTACATGGCTTACATTCCCATCTACAGAAGCCTGAAGAACTTAAAAAGGATATAGCCATATACTATGGAATGGTCAGTATGATGGATAAATATATAGGACAAATTTTAGATCATTTAGAGGAACTTGGACTAAAAGACAATACTATTGTTGTCTTTACAAGTGATCATGGACATTTCTTTGGGCAACATGGATTAGTTAGAAAAGGACCTTTTCACTATGAGGATCTATTGAAGGTACCGATGATTGTTCGTTATCCTAATAATATTCCTCAAGATGTTGTATCAGAAGCATTACAATCTCTAGTAGATTATACACCAACTTTTCTTTCTTTTGCTGATGTTCCTATTCCTCATACTATGACAGGAAAAGACCAAAAATCAGTTTGGTTAGGAGAACAAGAGTCTGTAAGAGAGTGGATTGTATGTGAAGATAATCATGAACACCCAACGATGAATGTGAGAACTTTTGTTAATGAACGTTATAAAATTTCTGTAATTTATAATTCTAAAGAAGGACTATTATTTGATCTCCAAGAAGATCCTCAAGAAATACATAATCTTTGGGATAGTTCCCAACATAAACATATTAAGGATTCGTTGTTGATGCAATATATTTTTGCTGAATTAGACAAAGAATCACGTCCTATGCCTCGTATTAAACAAGCCTAAAACAAAAATCACCCTTGATAGATAATTCTATTAAGGGTGATTTTTTTATTCTATAATAATTTTACTATTTATTTGATGAGATGAGTAAGGTTAAAAATAAAAGTGATAGGTGGCTTATTAAAGAAGAACTATTCAAAGTATTCTTCCCCCAATTTGTATAAAATCATCTATCACTTTTGATTAAATTTTAATTTGTTAATTATTTTTATGCTGAGTAAGAACTATTAGTTGTTTTTACATCTCTATTTTTAATCAATAAAGCCCATAGGGTCTGTATTGATTACAACTTCAAAGATTGAATCTTACATATTTCTATCTAATTACTCGACCACTTAAAATTATACAAAACACCTATGGGCATTTATTATAAATTTACTCGTGGTCGAGTAATTAGACAAGAAGGAGCATGGCTTTAAAAATAAAAAAGAATTATCTATAGATAATCCAATGCTATTTTTAAAGCATAAGATAGAATAAAAGATTATTTCTAATCTTCGAAGTTGTAATCTTTATTATTATAATGTAGAGATAGTTTTTTGTCAATAGAAATTTTGTTTTAGGATAATATTTTATTTTTATAGTGTTGTTATTTTGGCTATAAAGTAGTTGTAAGTTTTTTATAATATACAATTAACATGTTTTATATATTTATCCATTAAGAGGTTGATTTTTTCTTTTTATTGTGTATACTAAGAATATAAACTATAAGTAATTAATTAAGTTCTGTTAGTACTAAAATAGGGGATACTTAAATAAAATATGTAAAAATAATACTTATTCTTTTACTGCGCCACTAGTCATTCCTGCAATAAAATATCTTTGTAAAGTAAAGAAAGTAACTAATATTGGTAATACAGCATAACTAGCTCCAACCATTAGTTGTCCATAATCAATTCTTGTATCACCACGAAGCGTAGATAAAGTAACAGGAATAGTATACATATTTTCAGAATTTAAAATAATCAATGGCCATGTGAAATTACTCCATTGACTCATAAACACATATATTCCCAAAGCTGATAAACTTGGAATCATTAAAGGTAATACGATTTTGAAAAAAATAAACCATTCTCCAGCCCCATCTATACGAGCAGATTCAATAATTGATGTTGGTATGGCATAAAAATTCTGTCTCATTAAAAAAATACCAAAAGCAGTAGCAATATCTGGTAAAATAACAGCAGTATGAGTATTTACTAAACCTAGAGTATTCATCATTCTATATAGAGGTATTAATCTTGCATATGTTGGTAACATCATAGTTATTAAGACCAATACAAATAATATATTTTTAAATTTGAATTCAAATTTAGCAAAGCCATAACCCGCTGTAGAACTTACAAATAAATTTAAAATTGTAGAAATACAAGCTATTTTTGTCGAATTCCAAAAAGCTGTCCCAATAGAGATTCTCTGATGTAAACTTTCATAATTTTGAGTGAAAAAATCCCCAAAGGTAAAAGGTGGAGGAAAACTCAAAATATCACCGGAAGCTCGAGTCGCAGCAATCATCATAAATATTAAAGGATATAAGCACATTAAAGCGCCTATTAATAAGAAAGCATAAATTAAACTAGTACGAAATTTAGTCATTTTCCCTCCCAAATCTTAATTGAAATTGAGCTAAAATTGCTACAATAACAACCACTGCAATAGAAATAGTTGCAGAATATGTGATATTAAAAGACTGAAAAGCTTGTCGATAAATATAAACTCCTATACTTAATGTTGTATTGTTTGGACCACCCCCTGTAAGAAGATATGGTTCCGCAAATAAATTAAGTGTACCATTTGTTGATAAAATCATTGAAAATATAATAATAGGCTTTAATGAGGGTAAAGTTATATTCCAAAAGATATTTAATGGTCCCGCTCCATCTAATTTTGCTGATTCATATAGTTCTTCAGGAATAGACTGTAAACCTGCTAAAAACATTACCATATTATAACCAAGCCATCTCCATGTCATAACAATCATTATCATAGTTCGTGCAGGCCAAGCTTGTCTTGTCCATGGAATTGCATCAATATTAAAAAAGGATAAAAGATAATTTACTATCCCTTGTTCTTGAAAGATTAATAAGAAAATCAAACTATATGCTACAGAATCTACAACAACAGGCACAAAAAATGAAGTTCTAAAAAAACCTTTTCCATATTTTACCCCTCTATGAAGTAAAGACGCCAACCCTAATGCTAGAATTATCATTATAGGTACTTGTATTACTAAATAAATTAATGAATTTTTAAGAGATAACCAAAAAAACTGATCATTAAATAGACGTATATAATTATCTAGGCCAGCAAACGTTAGCACTCCTCTCTTTTGCTCCATAAAACTTAATACTATTGTTTCAATAATAGGATAAAAATTGAAAATCAACAATAATATAAATGCAGGTAAAATAAATGTGTATGGAATGTGCTTTTTCATTCTTATTTCCTTAATTAATTATTTAGCTATTTCTTTTCCTGTTGATGTTTTAATTTGTTGTGCTGTTTCATCGAGAATAAGGGTAATATCTTCATCTGAGTTCATTATTCTTTCAAAAGCAGCCATAGAAATATTTCTTATCTCAGCATATTGCGCAGAGTTATACACCACAGGAGGAATGTTTGGAACGACATCTCCTAAGATTTTGTTAGCATTTTGTCCTCCAAAATAAGGGTCAGCTTGTAAAAATCTAGGGTCAGAATATGTGGGAATATATGATGGAAATAAACCAAATTTATTAAACATTTGATATTGACTATCCACATCAAATAACGCAAATTTTATAAATTCCAATGCAGCTGCTTTACGAACAGGATCTGATGCTGAGATCATTAATGTGGATCCTCCATGTGTTGATGCACGTACTTTACTTCCTGTAAATGCAGGTATTTCCATTATACGCCATTTTCCAGCTAATTCTGGAGCTTGATCTTTCATCGTTCCTGACCACCAGCCCCCTATAAAATATGTTGCTACAGAGCCACTTTTTAAGGATTGAATTAACCCTGACCAATTGACTGTATCCTTAGTAATACCTTCATCACGCATACGACGAAGTAATACTGCTGATTTGATAGCAGCTTCTGAGTTAATAGTAATTTGATCATTTGTATTTAAATAGTATGTGCCTACTTGTGGCATAAAAATACGCCATGGACCATCATCTGCTGTATAACCAAATCCTGTCATTGTGACATTAGGTAATATTTTTGTTATTTTTTTACCTGCAACAATATAATCATCCCATGTTTTTATATCTTCTGGATTGATACCTGCTTGATCAAAATAATTTTTATTATAATATAATACAACAGGACCTGAATCCCAAGGAATAGAAACCAATCTACCTTCTATATCATAGCTCATTGGAACTTTTGATGGATCCATAGTACTTTCCCAGTTGGGATTAATATAATTTTTCATATCCAAAAATCGATGAGGATAAGTCTCTGCATAAGTTTGTACAAAATCACTTTCTACTTGTAGAATATCTGGCATACCTTGACCTGAATTTAATACCACAGTAGCTCTTTCTGTTGTAACAACAGTACTGCCATATTCCATTACTTTTATTTTAATCTTAGGATATTTTTCATTAAAACGTGGTATGAGGTCTTCAAGACCTTTTGCTGCAACGTTCCAAGCCCAAATTTCAATTGTTGTTTCTGTATCTACCGTAATTTCTGGTAAGACTTCCTGTTCTCCTACTTGTTCTTTTTGACCACAAGTAGTTAATACTACTAATAGTAATGCTAATAATGTTTTCATTGTTATCTCCCCATTTTATTATTATTTCACGTTAAGTACTAGTGTAGGTGATTCTATATTAGGGTTGGAAATTTTAATTTCAATATCTTGAACATGGGTTGTTTCCACCCAAAATGCATAACTTCCCCCTTCTAATACAGCTAGCTCATCTCCAATAAGTTTTCCTCCACCCTTTACAGAAATATGGATTGGTAAATTTATATAGGGAAGACGATTTCCTTTTTGATCCTTTGCAATTACTGATATTCTAGTTGTATCCCATTCTGATCCTTCAGAAGGAGCAACTAATTCCAGATCATCTGCTTTTATTTCTAAATTGGCTAATATAGGATCTTTGGCTAACTCTTGGACTATTACACATTTTCCATCGATATAACCTTCGATTCGTCCATGTTGGAAGTCAGCACCCCATTCATCTTGAAATACCGGAGGAAGGTTATTAGGTAATTCTCTTTGTTCTACAATAATAGGTGGATGTTGTAGTCCTTGATAACGACCTTCTGCAGGGAAAAATGTTCCTAATTCTTTATCTCCATAAAACGCTTTAATATAATCACAATTTGTAGAAATCATTAAAGGTAATACTCCACCAACAGATCTATCTCCTCTAGTCCAATAAGATACAGCTTGTAAAAAAGGTTTTTGATCACCTTGAGATCTATAAGCTCCTGCTGCAAATTTAGGATTTCTAAAAATATCCATTACACCATGGTAACAAAAACGATCTCCTGATCCAAAATCAAAATGTGTATGGTAATCAAAAGCACACCAACCAACAGCTCCACAAATATAATTATCACTTCCTGCTGCTGCAAGAATTCTATAATGTCTTCTAGTATGTTCAACAACACGCTCTTCTTGATCATAACTTTTTGTAGGGTACATATGTCCATTGTATTCTGTTACAAGATAAGGAACATATTTATCTAAGCCTGTAACCTCTTTTTGACCTCGTAATGATTCCCGAACATGATCTTGAACAAAATCATTCACAGTGTAAACATCTTCTAACATTTCACTATGGGAAATACAGCGTACTCCTCCAGTTTGACGTGTTGGGTCAAGTTTCCTTGCTAATGTATTAGTTTTTATATAAAAATCATGATTGTCATCGCTTTCATTGATACGTACTCCCCACAATACAATAGAAGGATGATGGATATCTCGTTCTATCATTTCTTGTACATATTGAATAGACAATTCTTGCCATGCTAAATCACCAATATGTTGCCATCCTGGAATTTCTTCAAAAACTAAAAGTCCTATTTCATCACAACGATCTAAAAAATATGGTGATTGAGGATAATGAGATGTTCTTACTAAATTCAAACCTAATTCATATTTGAGTATATCTGCATCTTTTTTTTGTGCTCGAGAAGGCATTGCATATCCTTTATAAGGAAAACTTTGATGTCGATTTAGTCCTCTAATTTTAATTTTTTCTCCGTTTAAGTAAAAACCATCTGTTTTGAAGATTGCTTCTCTAAAACCAAAAGATTTGGTGCTAATATCTTCATCTATAGAAACTTTTATTTCATATAAATGTGGATTTTCCAAACTCCAGAGTTTAATATTTGGTAAGTTTAATAAAATGTCAACAGGAATATCTTGAAATAATTCCCCTGTAAGATTTACAGGAATTTCTTGTTTAAAAAGTTCTTTAGATTGCTCGTTTAGAGATAAGGTTATCGTTGAATTTGATTTGATTTGATTTGCATTACGAAGACGAATAGTTCCTGTAAGAGTTGGATTGGAAAGTGCATTTTTTTGTGAAATAAGTATATCTTGAATACTAACTTCATCAACAATACGTAGAGAAACATCTCTATATATACCATTATAACACAAATAGTCTATTTGTGCTCCAAATGGAGGAACATCAGCTCGCTCTCTACTATCAACTTTAATAGTTAATAAATTTTTTCCTTCTTTAAGGTTATCAGTTAAATCTACTTCCCAAGGAGTATAGCCCCCTTTATGTTCAGCTATCTGTACACCATTAATATAAAGTGTACCAACTGCCATAACTCCTTCAAATCGGATAATAACTCTTTTATTTTTCCAAGAAGGATTGTATTCGATTTCTCTTTGATATCCAGATATCAACCATAAGTCTTTTTCATCGCTATAGTGTAATCCCATTTCTGACATCGCATGAGGAACGGTTACTACTTCTCCTTTTTTAAACACTTGTAGTAATTCTTCTGACCATTCCTTTGTGAAAATCCATTGATCATTCATCATCATATTTTTTCTCATATATGACCCCTTTAACATTAAGTTTATTTTAATTTTATCTATTATCTTTATATTATTTATATTATTTATATTATTTACTGATATTCTTTTATTATAGTGTGGATTTAATAAATAGCAAGTAGGTATCTCGTATTCGTATAAATTAAATATAAGTATATATAAATATTGTATTTAAGTTTTTTAAACAAACTTTTTCTATAGATAAAATTTGTTTTTTGTACGAAGTTATTTTTTATACTTCTATTTGGAATATATAGGGAATTGGGATACCTATTCTGTACCATGTTTATCTCTTAATGTTTTTTAATAAATTGATTGCAATAGCCTGTATGTATTTTCTATAATATATTATATAATTAATACTGTAATATATTTGTAAGGACAAATTATGCCGATTAAAATTAATAAAGTTATATTATCTATTATAACTACTATTATGTTAGCATCAT
The DNA here is from genome assembly GCA_947036575.1 of uncultured Brevinema sp. Taxonomy (GTDB): domain Bacteria; phylum Spirochaetota; class Brevinematia; order Brevinematales; family Brevinemataceae; genus Brevinema_A. Next base: position 9,533 of record CAMQSH010000040.1, read on the forward strand.
GTACTAGCTCAAAAGAAGAAGTTGTCAATCTTTATTCTACACGCCATTATACTATCGATGAACAACTTCATGAAGAATTTACTAAGCAAACAGGGATTAAGGTCAATATGATTAAATCTGATCCTGATGCTCTACTAGCTCGCCTTGAACAAGAAAAAGCAACTCCTCAAGCTGATGTGTTTTTTACAGCTGATTATCCACGTCTTTATAGAGCAAAAGAAAAAGGATTGTTAGAAGCAGTAAAAACTGATACTCTTTTAGCACAAACATCTCCAAAATATAGAGATAAAGATAATTTTTGGTATGCTATGAGTTATCGTCTTAGAATTATTGCTATAGATACAAATTGGACAGGAGTTCGTCCTTCTACTTATGCTGATTTAACTAATGAAATATACAAAGGTAAAATTTTAGTACGTAGTGGTGGTAATGCTTATAATATTTCACTTATTGCTTCATTATTAGCTAAGTGGGGTGAAGAAAAAACCGAAACTTTTCTTAAAGGATTAGTTGCCAATTTTGCACGTAGCCCAGAAGGTAATGATAGAAAACAAGTTGCTGATATCTATGCAAAAAAAGGATCTTTAGCAATTGTAAATAGCTACTATATGGGACTAATGTATACTTCTGTTGATCCAGAAGTTCAAAATGCAGCTAAATCTGTGGATCTTATTTATCCAGAAGATACTCATTTTAATATTAGTGGTTTTGCTATTATTAAAAATGCAAAAAATAAAAAGAATGCAATTAAATTGTTAGAATTTTTGACTAGTGAATATGCTCAACAAAGAATTACTGCAGAAAATTTTGAATATCCAATCAATCCTAATGTTGCAGCAACAGATATATTCCTAAATTGGGAAGATAGCCCAAAAATTGATAATGTTGAGCTAGATGATTGGGGTACATATTATGAAAAAGCTGTCATCCTCATGGATAAAGCTGGATGGAAATAATTATTTATCTCCATAACAAATAAATTTCTATATTTTGAGAGTAGTGTTATATAGATAGCTACTCTCAAAATATGATTTTAAATAATGGGGATTAATGCCTTATAATTCAAAAATTCATTTTATCAAACAAGTGATCCCTAAAATCTTGTCTTTATTTTTAGTAGGAATATTATTTTATCCTATTATTCCTTTATTTTTGAGTATTTTTACTCCTACTAGTAAAAATTTTGAACATATTATTAATTTATTTATTATAGATCATACAGTTACTACTGTTTTATTACTATTATTTGTGGCTTTATTTAGTTTTTTGATTGCCTTCTCTACTAGTATTTTAGTAAGTTTTTATCAATTTCCTTTCAGTGATCATTTTAAGTTTTTACTTATTCTTCCTCTAACCATTCCTACATATTTTGGTGCTTATATTTATGATAAAGTTTTTGATTATTCAGGGATTGTTAATTCTAGTATAAGAAATACTTTTCACATTGATCATTTATTATCTTTTGATCTTTTTAGTTTTTGGGGTGGAGTTTTTATCTTTACCTTGTTTTTATTTCCCTATCTTTTTATTGTATTATTATCTTTCTTTAAAAAACATATGGCTGAACTTATAGAAGTTTCTCGTACTTTAGGAGCTTCTCCTGTTAAAATACTAAGCTTTGTTATTTTACCTCTGGCTAAACTTTCTATTCTTAGTGGCTTAACAATGATTACTATGGAAATCATCAATGATTTTGGAGTTACTTCTTATCTCGGTATACAAACATTTAGTGCTAGCATTTTTAAAGCATGGTTTGGTCTGAATGATATAGCCCTTGCTTCTAAATTAGCTGGTTATTTGGTACCTATTATTTTTCTTTTACTAGTACTTGGTAAAAAATATAGTCTAAACAAACCTCTATCTTTTGTATCTAATCATGAACCTAGTCCTATTCTTCTAAGAGGAGGACTAGGATTATTAGCTACAGGATTTTGTAGTATTATTTTTATTATTTCTTATCTACTCCCTGTATTGATTTTAGGGTATTATAGTTATTTCGCCTTTTTAGAATATCCAATCTGGGGTACTTTAGCAGTAATGTTCCAAACAATATTTTTAATTTTTATTACAACTTTTATCTTACTAGTGTTGGGGCTATTTTTAGCATATCAAAGCCGTCATAGATCTTCTATTTATACAGAACTATTCTCCTTACAATATGCACTTCCTAGTATTATTATTGCAGTTGCTATTTTAAATGCTTATTTTCAACTAGAATCTTGGAATATTTTTCCTATAGGTACTACAACGAGTTTACAAAATTTATTTATCTTATTAATTTTTGCTTATGTGATGCGTTTTATGATTCTTAGTTATAATATGTCTCTGGGTGCTTTCAAAAAAATAGGATTAAGTTACCAAGAAATATCTCAGACATTAGGATATACCAAATTCCAAACATTTCTAAAAATAGAATTACCACTTATTCTCCCAGCTCTATTAATTGGTTCTACGATTATTATGATAGATCTCTTTAAAGAACTTCCTTTGACATTATTTTTGAGTCCTTTTAATTTTGAAACCTTATCAACTAGTACTCATAATTATGTAGTGAATGAAATGTTTACGGAATCTACTCCTTCTGCCTTAGTCTTGATTTTTATTATAGGACTTGTGACGTGGGGGCTTTTTAAATATGGTTACTATTCAAATAAAGGAAAAAAATCATGAAATTACAATTAGAAAATATTTCTTTTTATTATCCGAATTCTAAAAAAAATGTTATTGATAATCTCTCGCTGACTTTAACTAACAAAAAAATTACAGCTATTATGGGTGCCAGTGGTGCTGGTAAAAGTACCCTGTTAAGAATAATTGTTGGTTTAGAAACACCACAATCAGGACGTATTTTGTTGAATGATGAAATCTTCAAAGATGATTCTATTAATATCCCCACAGAATATAGAAATATAGGCATGGTATTCCAAAATTATGTGCTTTTTCCTCATATGACGGTATACCAAAATATCGCTTTTGGCTTGGATAGTATCAAAAATATGTCTAAAGAACAAAAAACTGAACGCTGTCAAGAAATACTCAATCTGATAGAAATGTCTTCTTTTAGAGATACCTATCCTCAACATTTATCTGGTGGACAACAACAGCGTGTTGCTTTGGGTAGAGCTTTAGCACCTATGCCTAAATTGCTTTTATTAGATGAACCTTTTTCTAACTTAGATGCTTTTTTACGGAATAAAATTCAAAAAGAGCTTCAAGATATTTTACAAAGAGCTCAAGTCACTACTATTTTGGTAACTCATAATGTCTCAGACTTACAAATTGCTGATCATATTGTTTTACTAAGTCCAGATACTATAAAAACAGGGACACTTTCTGAATTACGAGATGATACAAATTGTCCTCTTGTAAATCACCTTCTAGTATAAAATATATTTTTGCTGAATTAGACAAAAAATCACGTCCTATGCCTCGTATTAAACAAGCCTAAAACAAAAATCACCCTTGATAGATAATTCTATTAAGGGTGATTTTTTTATTCTATAATAATTTTACTATTTATTTGATGAGATGAGTAAGGTTAAAAATAAAAGTGATAGGTGGCTTATTAAAGAAGAACTATTCAAAGTATTCTTCCCCCAATTTGTATAAAATCATCTATCACTTTTGATTAAATTTTAATTTGTTAATTATTTTTAT
>CAMQSH010000041.1 GCA_947036575.1 uncultured Brevinema sp.
ACTCTAATTCAGTTGTTTATTATACAATAAAAAATCTAAACAATCAAGCTTTTTTTAATTTTTATTTTTTACAGATAATCAAGCCTATCACTTAATGTGGTTTTTGTTTTCCACGCTCTAGTTAATCCTAATGAAAATCCTTCAAAATATAGTCTTTTCTCTTTTCTTTTCTGAACTTTTAGTGCTTTCTTTTCAGCCTTTAATACTTCCTTTGCTTTTTTATTATTATACTTTTGCATTGGTGAATATTTTTTTAAGCTTCTAGCAACAGCCACTAGCTCTGGATCAATACCATTTAGTTTTGCTATAGCTTTGATATCTTTATCTTTGGTAAGAGCAATATCTGTAATATTGACAAATGTTGCTTCATCATTTTTAATGTTTTTCATATAATTAACAGAAGTAGGCAATAACACTATCATCTCATTAAAAGCTTCTTGCTCTTGTACTGAAATATCTTCATATTCTTGCTGTAATAAAGTTCTATGTTCTATGTCTTTTTTGTTTTTTAATTTTAAAACAATTTTATTTGATATTTTATCTGCTTTAACATCTAGTTTAGCTATTTTTTTTGAAAGCGTATTTGTCTTCCTTGCATATTTTAGATTTAAAAATTGAATATTTCTTTGTTTTAATTCAGCAAACATTTTTTCTTGTTCTGTATATAGTAGTTTTTGTCTATCAATCTTATATATTTTATATTCTATTTTTTCTAAAGAACTGTATATTTTTTTCCATTTTTTTAAAGCATCTTTCATTTCTTGAGTAGAAAGTTCTTGATCATCTAAACGTTTAATCGTAAAATTATTCCAAAACACTCTATCTTTATTTTTTCGTTTTACTTGATTAAAAATCTTTTTATCTTTTTTCTTAAAATCTTTTGTTAAAACTTTAAGATTATTCGGTAAAAATACATATTTTTTACGTCCTTTTGCATAGAGTAAAGGATCAGCTTCTAATTGATAAGGAATAACGACATTCGTATAATGTAATTCATTAGTGTGAGTAATCGGTGAACTCACTAACATTTCTTTTCCATATTGTAACAAAGACACCAATTTTTCTCCTTCATTAGAAGGATAATGTTTTTTTGTAAGAATAGTTTTTTCAGAAGTACCTATTTTATCATCTTCTTTGTCTTCTTTTTCTTCATTAGCCATGTTTTGGAAACGTCCCATGATATTATAAGTAACAAGCTCTGATATATTAAACTTTTTATCTTGAACTAATAGTTTTGATTCTTTATGTAATATAATACGATTAGCCAAAACTACTTTGTTTGTTTCTTTTACTCTTTTAGGACTAAATACATGCTCTCCTGTAGAATCAAATAATTCAACACTAAGGTTCTTGTTACTAGCTCTTAAATCCTTTATAGAAGCAAGAATATATTTTTGTTTTCTATTTAATGTTGGACTTTTATCCTGTGGCAATGTAATATTGGGCGCAACTCTTGCTTGACCTTCTTTTTTATCATTTAACATACGAAAAGATGGCCACAAATAAAAAGCTCTTGAAACCCCTGCTTGCCAAACTTTACTACGGATTTTTTGTTCCATTTCAAAATATTGTCCCTTATGAACAAAATCCATAGGAATACCAGCGCCACCCAACAGCTTTCCTCTTCTATCAAAGGCGTATACTAATATTTCTAATTCTTGCTGACTTTTATGAAGTATATTCATCCCCTCTTCAAGCCAATTTGGAGTAATATTAATCATAGCAACAAGAAAAATATCTGTATCAGGTAATTTAACGGCAACTTCATCAATTTGTCCTGCTAAAATCCCAAGATTTATTTCTCGTTTTCCGCCCTCCATAGGTCTACCAAAATAAGGTAATCCACCCGCAGTAACTCCATAGATATGATAACGTCTAGTATAGGAAATAACTTCTTTGACATCAGAAAATCGTATATTTTTGTCTGTATAGTTAGAAATACCTTTCAAATAAGGAGTATAGATATCACTGTTTAGTGCTTTTCTAACAACATCAGGAGAATTAAATACTAAATTTGGATTGTTTGCCTGTAAATTTTCTAATAATGATCTAAGAGGAATTTTTTTAGACATTTCCTTTAAAACATTAAAATATTCGGGATTCTCTAACCATGAGTTAATGTTTACCCCAACTAATGATACATTATACTTTTTTTGTGGTTTTTGATATCGATTTTTCCATTCCATTATACCTGAATTTATATCCGTCTGAGCGTTATAAGGACGAAATGTAGTAAATGCCAAAGGATTTCCTCCAGAAAGAGGAGTAAAAACAAACTCTTTTTGTTCTACTTTTTTGTCTTTTTTAGTCTTCTCGTCTTGTTCCATACCACGAGTATCTATTTTGACAAGATCTGTCTCTATTGTAAGATCTTGTACATCTTGTGTATAAGAAGTATTTGAAAAAAGAATAGAAAATACTAATACACCAACTGCAATAAAATGCATAATAAACTCCATTTAACCAAATGTATAAAAAAAAATAACAAATGATTAATAAAATATAAATAAAAATAAAAACATTTAATATAAAATATTATATTAGTGTACAAAATATTAGATAAAAAATCAAGTGTTATTGTAAATTTAAGTTGAAATATAAACTAGAATCACTTTTTAGCACCTATATTAATAATATAGAAAGAAAAATAATATATACAACTAATTAATATTTTTATTTGATCTTATTTTGAAAGTATCTGTCTAAAAAATCTTTTTTAAAAGTAGCAAATCTGTTTTCTAAAATAGCGTGTCTTGCGTTTTTTGTTAATTCAATAAGAAAATATAAATTATGTATAGAAGCTAAACGTCCCCCCAAAACTTCATTGACTCTTAATAAATGTCTAATATAAGCTCTGTCATAATTACGACAAGCATAACAAGCACACTCAGAATCTATAGGTCTAGTATCAAACTCAAATTGTTTTGTCTTAATATTCAAGCGTCCATCTCTAGAAAAAACACCTCCATGTCTAGCAAATCTAGTAGGAAAAACACAGTCAAACATATCTACTCCACGTTCTATTCCTTCCAAAAGATCTTCAGGCACCCCTACTCCCATCAAATAACGAGGTTTATCCACAGGCATTTCTTCAGAAAGTACATCTAGCATACCATACATATCTTCTTTAGATTCACCTACTGAAAGTCCCCCTATAGAATAACCAGGGAAATCCAATTCTGCCAATTCTCTAGCACTTTGTCTACGAAGATCTTCAAAAATTCCACCTTGAACAATACCAAAAGCATACTGATCTTGGATATTTCTTTGTAAAAACTCTTGTTTTGCTCTTGTTGCCCACGCTGTTGTTCTTTCTAATGCTTTTTTAGTTTGTTCAAAATTAGCATCACCAGGAACACACTCATCTAATACCATCATAATATCAGAACCTATTGCCTGTTGCATGTCAACCATTATCTCTGGAGTTAAAAAATGTTTTTTTCCATCAATATGACTTCTAAAGGTAACACCTTCATCTGTGATTTTTCTCATTCCAGCTAATGAAAAAACTTGAAAACCACCAGAATCTGTTAAAATATTTCTATTCCATTTTGCAAATTTATGCAATCCCCCATATTCTTTAAAGAAATCGACAGTAGGACGAAGTAGTAGATGATAAGAATTTGCTAATATAATTGTTGCTCCCATATCTTCTAATTCTTCTCTACATAAGGTCTTAACCGACCCTTGAGTACCAACAGGCATAAAGATAGGAGTTTGCACGGTACCATGCGGTAGTTCCATGGTACAAGCCCTTGCATAGCCCTCTGTTTTTTCTACTTTAAAAGGAAATCTTTTCATATCCATATTTTTATCCTTAATTACTATTATTGGTATTCTGCAGGTACAAAACGTTTTTGAAATTCTGGGAAAACATCCGCTGCATTAGATCCTTTCATAGTGAAAGCAACCCCAATATATGGTTCCCAAAAGGCTATTTGTTTTACACTATCAACACGACGTCCTAAATTAAAAATAACTCTCATATCCCACGTATTAAGATCGTGGATTAATTCAAAATTCAAGGATTGCAGTTTAAAACTGGAACGTTTTAATGCATCTTGATCCCATATTTTTAGTCCATCCCCAAGATCTCCCCAAAAATCCTTAGACGTTTCTCCTGGAGCTAAGATCTGTTGTCCATTATAAACTCCATCAGCATAATAGAGATAGATCTTATTATTTAACATTTGAGAAGAAAATCTAAAGGTTAGATATTTTGTAAATTTTACCCCTATAGCAAAGTCTATTCTCAAAAAAGAGTTTCTTACGTTTACAAAATCATGATAATATTGCATAACAAATCCAAACTCTGATAATTCATAAATAAAAGGATATAAGGCAGGAATTTGATAATTTTTTAAACGAACATCCCATAACATTTCTAAACTAAAACTTTTATCTGCTCTTAATACTGTTGGTACAATTTCAGGAGGATCACCAGGCATTGGTGGATCATTAGTATATACAGCACTCCTAGATTCTTCAAAGAGATTGTATCTATAAGTTAATTTTGGAATATAATGATATTTTGAGTCTGGGTTAAATTCTACTAATAATTTTGGATAACCTCCTATAAATCTATTAGTAAAACTAGATCCTGTAATAGGTCTAAAATTATTTGCTAATTCATTGGTCGTAGTTTCTAAAATATCTATTGTTGCTTCCATCCCTATACTCAACCAAAAAACTTTAGTTTTAGCACCTATAGTCATCCTGTCAAAAATTCTATTACCAATATAGATATTTTGAGAGTCCCCACTAATAATTCTTTCTTGATCGGCTGTAGGAATCCTATCTCTTAGATTCCAATCAAAATCCAATTCTAATCCAAGGATAGGCATTCTTTCCCATTGTAACCAATCCCAAGTAAAAGTGTTATTCCAAGAAAATTGACTTTCTCTCACAAAATCAGTTTGCAATCTCAATAAATAATATAATGGATAAGAGTAATTTATACTAGTATCAAAACGTAAAGAACTTCGGTACCATTCATCATCATTCCAAACTTTTTCTGGAGAAACTGATGTCCCAACCTTATAATCTATCTCTAACCCAGAAGCTCTTTGAGAGTTGGTATAATTGGCAGCAAAAGAAGACCATTGTTCCTTATAATTAAAAGAAAGTCCATTATTAATAGACCAAAGACTATCAAAAAGATTCACATCCAAATCTAAAGAACCCTGTTCTTCATGTTTATTTACATCTGCAACTATTGTCCAGTTTGTATTTGATAACATTTCAGGGTCTGTTGTCATTGAGGTATCATTAGTACCACGTGTTTTTTGCGAAGAATAGCTAACTCTTGCGCTAGCATTGAGTGAAATATCAATCCAATTATACTCGTTTGTAATAATATCAGTAATAGTAATAGGTGTAAGATTTGTAATAAAATTAGTCTTTACCTTATTATTATTTTGAGCCAAAATTTCTCGTTTAATAGATCGATTGGATAATTTAGCTACTTCTTTTTCATATTCGGGTAGTTTGTTAATACTCATCGTATTAGATTTACCATCAGATCTAAGAACTGTGATTTTTGACTCTGTAGAATAGCTATATTCTAGAAGATCTAAAGTCCCAAAATCATAGGTAAGTGCTGGTAAAGTATAAGAACGAACTTCATAATCAAAATAACTATTTAAAAATTGATTGGCTTTATTTTTATCATTAGGCCTTGTGACCCTTAGTAATTCCCAATCCGCAGAGATAGATAAATTTCCTGCTCTTAAATCAAATCCTCTATGAATACTATTTAATGAGGGTTGAATATCCCCTTGATATCCAAACCAAGAGTGCAAACTAGGATTTAATAAGTTAACAAAATTAATAGATTCTGCATCATCAAACTGATCTCTATAACTATATTTAGATAAAAAATATGGATCATTTAAATCTTCTGTGAATATATTAAAAGAAATATCGTTAGTAGCTAAAGTCATATCTAAGTTATAATACCAAGAAAATTGAGAAATTCGTTGGTAGTCAGCAGGTCCTGAAGTACTACTATTTAAAAATGGATCAACCCATTGTGAAAATAAATTCCCATTTTTAACTGATCTAATATCATTAGCCAAACTCGTTTGAAACTCTAAATTTTGAAGCATCCCTATTTCAGGAGCTTTATATTCTATTTGAAAATATTGCCCTTGTCTTTCATAAAAGTCAAATCCAAAATCAAATGTACCTATCTTGGAGTCTAGAGAATAATTATTAATAAAATAATAGCCTATTCTTTTTTCGTTACCAAAACTAGTTTTTACCCCTCCTCCACCTTCTATCTGCATAAAAACAGGAAGCCAGAGAAAACTAGCCTGTCCTGTTAAATATTCTAAACCAAAAATAAGTGCTACCTTACCTTGTATATACCATATTTTTTTTACTTTAACAGAAAAATGATCAAAACGAACGTCAGAGGTTGATAAAAACACATTCTCCATAACAAATCTAGAAGGACTTTGAATAGTAACTTTTTCAGCCCTATAAAACCATGGCTTATCGTCTAAACTAATACCAGAACCTGCTCCCAGTATAGAACGAACATTATACATAACCCCTCTTTCCATATCTGGCTGGTAATTAAGACTATCTGTAAGATATTTAGTACCACTCATAGTAAATTCAACATTACCATAAGCAGCAACATTAATGACTACTGAATCCTTTATTGTAATAATAGCTTTTTCTGCTTTTAGGAAAGAGCCATCAAAACGTACTCTAACATTACCTAATAAAACTGCTTCAGAAGTATCTGTATCGTCAAATTCTTGAATACGAATATCATCTGCATTATCAAGAATAATAAAAACACCTTCATCTTTAGTGGCTATTTGAGATCTATCTGTTGCTTCAAATGGAGGTTTAACCCTTAATGCTTCAGGAGGTAAATCCCTATTATCAATTAACTGTGAATAGACAAAAGTTGGTAAAAATATTAATATAAGAAGAGGTAAATGGCATTTTTTCAAAAACAAAAATCAAACCTTATTAGATAAAATACTCAGACAGTATACCGTAAAATATTAAAAGGAGCAAAAAAATGACACTATTATTATTTTGTATTTTTTTTCAAAATAGTATATAATAAAGCAAGATGGAAAGTTTCATCACTTTAATATGATAAATAATAAATACAAGACTTATTTTTATTATTTTACTTTAAAATGGATTATAAATATGATTAAAAAAATATTATTAGTACACATACTAATATTTATAAAAACTGTTTCTTATACTCAGGAAAATCCTATTATTGAACAGTCTGCCACTTATTATCAAGGAGGCATTAATAGTCCTTGGATGATAGGATTAGATTATGATTTTGGATTTGGAAAAGTTTTCTCACTGAACATGCAACTTAGTGGAGGAATTAGTTCTCAAGTCAATAGAGCATCAAATTTTGGAGATGTTTTTATGGGAGAAATCCAAATAGGTCCACGTTTGTATATGAATAAAATTGATACTTGGGCTGGATTGTTTTTGAGTACAGTGGTCCGAGTTGGTATTTATAATATTCCTATACGTACCCGTGATAATCCTTTTACAGAAACTAGTAGGCTTATTATTAACAGAAGCACTATGCTACAATATGGTTTAGGAATTTATATTGGATATAAGTGGCAAAGAAATTTAGTAACAGATATGGAAGGCTTTCCTTTCACTCTAGTTATAGAACCTTATTTGGGATGGACTTTAGATTTTTTTGACCCTTTAAGTGGGGATTATCTTCAAAAAGGACAAAATATCAGTAGATTTTCCATTGGTTTCACCTTTAAAATAGGTTTTTATACCTATAAAAAAAGTAAAGCAACCCTAGAAAATGAAGAAAAAGAAAGGCTAGAGAAAGAAGAAGAAGCTGATACATTGGGCAAAGAACAAGCTGCAGCTGCAGCCGCAGTAACTTTATAATTAATAACAAAATAACTAAAAAGAAGGTATAGTATGAATTATAATATTTTAGTTTTATTAGCTAATAATGTTGAAGAAATCGAATTAGTCACCCCTATTGATTTGTGGAGAAGAGCTGGTTACACAATAACAATAGCTTCTATTGATAAAGAACTAACAGTCAAAGGTCAACAAGGAATTATTATTTCTGCAGACACAAGTTTAGAAAAAATAAATGCTAGTGAATTTGATGCTATTTTTATTCCTGGTGGAGCTGGACATCAGCACATCAAGGAGTCTTCTTTAGCAATGGATACTATTACCTATTTTATTGATCATAACAAAACTATTCTTGCTATTTGTGCTGCACCAACTATTCTAAGCTCATGGCTTCAAGATAAAAAAGCTACTTGCTATCCCTCTATGAAAGATCTTCTCCCAAACTGGGTAGATCAAGCAATAGTAGAAGATAAACCCTTCATTACTAGTCAAGGAGCAGGAACAGCACATCTATTAGCATTTTATTTAATAAAAAAAATCAGCGGAGAGACTGTCGCTCTCGATCAAATAAAAAGCACAATATTTTAAGACACTAATTATTTTGGAGGGATAATGTTCAAGTTTATATTTTTATATTTACTATTCTGTACCATAACAGATATCTCTTCTATGGCTCGAAAGGCACCTGCGACACAGCCTCCACAGCAAAGATTTTCTATTTTTAAATCATTAGATATTGACCATGAAAAACAACTTGTATATCGTGAAATTATACCTATTATAGCAACTGGAGATAAGCAAGAATCCCTTGATTTTCGATCTTTTATTTTGGAAAATAAACGAACAGGAGTTGTTGCTTTTCAAATACAAATTTCTTACTATACTAATACTGATACAATGATTAATAAAAGTGATAAATCCAAGCCTGTAGAATCGTTTGATATATTATCTATAGCGTTTATATCTAACGAGAAAAATCGTAATAATGACATATTTTTACCCATTGTAAAATTACCTCAGCAATTATTAAATAAAGAAAATTTAACTAAATCATATATAGGAAGTATTTATCTTTTTCCAGATGATATCACTAATTTAATTACTAGTATCACAAAAGAGCCTTTATCTATTATTCAACCACCTTTTCCTGAATCTGATTTTACACAAAAAAAATTGACTCAACAATCATCGAATCAATTTTTACCAAAGGAATTATCTATACCTTCTAAAGAACTTTATATTACCTTAAAGAATAGTCAAGGAGACGAAATCACATTATCTTTTTCTCCCTACTATACAGCTATTTTAAGATCTGCGTTAGAGTTTTATATAAAATTACTTTAATCTTCAGGCAAACCTTTTTGGGGTACTGTGTATCTATAATTTAATGCATCACCTGACCAAAAATTATTATTTGTTTCAAAAGCTGATTTTTCTTCACGAATTTTACTATCAAAATTTTGTTTTTCTACTATCGTAGTATAATTAGTAGATCTAGGCATTTGAATAACTATATCCAATTCTTTCATAAATAATTTTTCAGCTTTACCAGCCAAAAAATGGTCCCTATTTTTTACAAAATAATACATTACCCCTAAAATTAGTGGAAATGATATAGAAAATATTAAGAAAAATCGCTTAACATCTTTTTGTCCAAAAAACATTTTTATTCTTAATAATATAATTTTCATAGAATATCCTTATAAAGTTGTTTGCAATTTTATAGACAAAAGTATTATTTCATAATATAATACTATTATCTTATTTTATCGACAACTATTTTTATTTCCTAACAATCTTATTTTAATTTATTGATAATTGGAGGCATCATGATTGTTCAAATAACTAATTTATCAAAAAAAATACCTGATGGTTCTTTTCAGAGAACTTTATTAAATGATATCAATCTTACTATTCAAGAAAATGAAATCGTTGCCATTGTAGGAACATCAGGAGCTGGTAAGACAGCTTTATTACGGTCGCTATCTTGTTTAGAAGTAATACATGAAGGTGAATATACTTTTAATGGATCTATACATATAGTTAATTTGCCTGAATCAGGATTAGCTAATATGAGAAGATTATATATGGGGTTCATAGGCTTTGAACCTGAATTTATTGATAATATGACAGTAAAAGAATGTCTTGAAATGCCTCTTTCTGCTCTTTCTGTATCCTATAATGAAAAGAAAAATCGTATTATTGATATTTTAGAACTTGTTGGTCTGACCTCCAAACTCAACAATTCTATTTCTTCTCTTCAATATTATGAAAGAATGTATATTGCAGCTGCTAGAGCTTTTATCAAAAAACCTATTCTTGTCGTTGCAGATAATCCTTGTAAACAACTACACTCAGCAGAAGCTTTAGCCTTTTTAGAATTATTAACCACTCTATCAAGGGAATACGGTGGAGCTTTAGTTTATTCTACTTATGATCCTGCTCATTTAAAAAAAGTTAATAAAATTGTATATATGAAAGATGGTAGCATCATAAAAGTTACACCATAATATTACCCCCGTAATAATACTATGAAAAAAAATAAAATTTTTATTCCAAAAAATATTCTTCGCTTACCCTTCAAAACTAGAAGTCTTATGTATCTTATGTTAACTATTCTTATTTCTTTAATATTTATTAGTTTAGCTATTCTTGAAGGTATGTATTTTAATATCAAAAAAAACACCATACAAAACTATAACTCTCATCTATCCGTACAAGCAACAACTTATTCTCCAGACACTTCCAAATATTTATCATCGTGGTGGAGTGAAGACTCTTCCAATCTAGAAAATCCTCAAAATCAAGAGTTTATTAGAGCTGTTGTAAAAAGATCACTTATTCCTGCTATTTATCAAAATTCAAATCAACAATTTCCTATTCAATTAATATTATTAGATAACAATGATGATTTAATCTTTAACAATTTTATGTCTTCAACAGCAAAAGGAACCGTAATCATAAAAAATAGAATACATATTGGATATCAATTAGCTCAAAAGCTAAATCTCAAAGAAAATGATCCCTTTCCTATTTATATTCCTAGTCTAAATTATACCACCACAAACATTAGAGTTTCCTATATTTACCAATCACCAGATCGATTTAATGATTACTATGGTGTATATCTAAATCAAGAAACTTTTAACGATATTCTTGACTCTAAATTTCAAAATTATCATATCCGTTTTTACGCCTCTCCTTTTATTTCTTTAGTAGAAGCTACTATCGCACCAACGATTGTAGGATATCCTAAAAAATATGCTGATGATTCTCTAAATTTTCAATATTTACAACTAAATACTATTAAAAAAAATATAACTAAGTGGGCTTATTACTTTTATTTTTTATGTGGGCTTTTACTATTTTTAAGTATGTATCTTAATTATTCTCTTATTATCGAAGGTATCAATAGTTACACATATAAAACAGGCTATATTCCCAAATTATCACTTCATTTCAAAATATTATTAAATGCTTTTATTCAACTTATTAATATTACTATTGGAGCTTTAATTATCTTATTTATTTTTATCAAAATCGATCCTTATATTTCTTCCTCTTTATTTTTACCAGACAATCCTATTTATTCAGCTTTAAATTTACCATTAACTTATCAATTTGATCCCAAAATGCCTAACAGCTTATTTCAAACAATTATTCCTTTGGGAATATTAATAGGTATGCTTGCTTATAGCTTGATGATGTTTATTTATTCTGTATTACCAAATTTTTCAGATCCTCAAAACAAAATCAGTTATATCACTATAGGATTTATCCTTGTAGCTGTTCTTGGGTTTACAAGTGTTAATGGTTACCTTCATAATAGTTTTGCTGATCAGACACGTCAACAACATTGGACTCAGTACTTCTTTGGCAAATATTCTCTCTATGAAAAAAATTACCTACATTATGATGCCTTAAAAATATCACCTAAAACTTTTACTATTCCTTCCGATTTACTTACTATTCTACAAGAAAACCCTATACAATATATGACTACTTTAGAAATATTTGGAACAGCCTCTTTATCGGTAGCGCCTAGTGCTGGGGAAACTCCTATTAAAACAACTAAAAATATTTCTGTTAAAGCTTTACAGGGCAATCTTTCTCAGTTTTCAAATATTTTACCACCCTTATTATCAAATCAAGTCGTTATTGGCAAGGATGTTGCTGATTATTTTTTGAGTAATAAAGTATTAACTATTAATTTTGAAAAAGAACTTTCCCTAAATCCAATCGCTAAAAATCAGAGTAATACTAACAATCTAATTGATGTTCTTTCAAATACTAATTTAGAAAATACAATTACTAATAATATTATAGAAAATACAAATAACACTACAAATGCTGAAGATATCATATTAAATACTGTCTTAGAAAGTTCTACAACTAATATAAATATTACTATTAATGAGCTTAGTGACATTATCACTGATAATTCAGATAGTATCACAACACGTGTGGTGGTTGCTCAGATTGTAGATTTACCTATTGGAGATTTTAATAATACTATTTTTATTAATCAAACTAATTTAGCAGGAATATTAAAAATTGCTCCTAATAGTATCACTAAGCTACAAAGTTCTGGATTAAAAAAAGTTCTCTCCCGTTATACTAATGATGATATTCTCCTAACACCTATACAAAAAAATATATTACCATGGAAACATTTAACAAATTTAGTTATGGATAGCTATTTTATTTCAGTATTATTACAAGCTTTTGTTTCTGCTTTGTTAATTTTATCAATTATTTTATATTTGAATACTGTTGATAAAAATCTTTTAATTAATTATTATATATGGGGAATACCTTACGATCCTCTCAAAAAATATAGCTTAATGGCAGCGGGTAGCTTTATTATAGGGATGGGGATATCATGGTTGTCTAAGCTAATACTTATTATTAGACCAAATATTATCCCTAAATTTCTACAAATTCCAGCCCTTGTACCAAAAGAATTATCTTTTTCTATTGATTGGATCTCTGTATTATTGTTATCTATAGGAATTATCGTTATTTTTACTATAGTATATTTCATTTTTAATAAAATATTAAAAAGCACCCAAAAAAATACTGTTAAATATCTTTATAAAAATCAACTTTCATAAATTATAGGAGTACTATATGCTATTTGTTAATATCGCTCAAGCACCTTTTATCATTGGATTAATCTTATTTCTCCT
>CAMQSH010000042.1 GCA_947036575.1 uncultured Brevinema sp.
CTACAATTCTATTTTTCATCCATAGACCAACATCTTCTAATTTTACATTATTAGATGCATCTGTTTCTTGATTAGCAGAATCTTCTACTAAAATATCTTGTCCAGCACCTTCAGCCATACAGATAACAGCATGATCTCTAGCCAACAATCTTTTTTCTAGAGCAAATAAAAAACCATCAGGTCCATCCATTTTGAAAGGTACTTCTGGTACAAAAACAAAGTTAACATCATTCATAGCAAGTGTTGCATTTGTAGCAATAAATCCAGAATGTCTACCCATTAATTTTACCAATCCTATTCCCATAGGAGCATTATCAGCTTCTATACTAGCACAAGTGATAGCATCAGTAGCTAAACTAAAAGCTGTTTCAAATCCAAAAGAACTTTGAATATAGCTAATATCATTATCTATTGTTTTAGGAACTCCTATAACAGAAATTTTTAAGCCTCTTCGTTCAATTTCTTCAATCAAACCATGAGCACCTTTGAGAGTTCCATCTCCACCAATAGTAAAAAGAATATCTACTTCTAAAAATTCAAGATTATCTACCATTTCTTTAACTTTATCACCCCCACCTCTTGAAGAACCTAAAATAGTTCCACCTAAGGTGTGAATATTATCAACATACTCTGGATTTAAAGGGATTGGTTTATATTTATGCAAATTTATTAATCCATTATATCCATAAGGAATACCTAAAATAGAATGAACCCCATACCCAAAATATAATTCACGAACAATAGCTCTTATTACATCATTTATTCCTGGACATAATCCACCACAAGTTACAATCGCAGCTTTTGTGTTATTAGGGTCAAAAAACATTCTTTTTCTAGGTCCTGCTTTTTCAAAAGAAAATTCAGGATCTGGCATTGCTTTTGTATTTTGATTATAGGTAACATCGTAAAGAACCCTTTCGGCATCATCTACAAAACTACTAGCTCCCAAGTTAAAAGACGGTGATGTATGTGTAGCTTTTCCTAAATCTTTAATAATAAATTGTTTATTCATAATAGTTCCTATATTTTATTTTAATATGTAGGATTCAAATTACTAAGTACTTCTGGATACACTTTAATATCATATCTTTTTTTAAGTAGTTCAGAGTTTAACGATTTTTGTAATAAAGCTTGTTTATAAGCAAATATATTTTTTTGTAAATTTTGATCTTGTAGTAAATTTTCTGTGCTTATACTATTTTGATTATAAGATTTATCAAGCGGTCTAATAACAAGTAATAAATCTTTAGAAAATTTTGGTTCTAATACAGGAGATGTTTCCATTGCAGGTGTTTCCAAAATATTTTTTAATACAATAGGATCAGAAAGAATAGGAAGAGCTAAAGCTTCCCCTAAAACGTTAGTAATAGACTCTTGTAACATGGTAAAAGGTATTGTTGTATGATTTACAACCCCATTCACTTCATTAGCAATAGAAGAAAACGCTAATTTCTCATTAACTTTTTCATTAAATATTTTAACTGTTGCGTCCCATTCTGATTTATAAGTTTGTAATATTTTATCATAATTCTTTGTAAGATAATCTATAGTAAGTTCTCTTTGAGTCAATATATCTAATTGATCAAAAGATGGAATAGATTCTAATACAGAAACATGATACTCTCCATTATTATAAATAGGCTCAGTTATAATAAGAATATCATCTTGAGTTTTATTTTTATAAGTAGTTAAAACTTCTATTAAATGAGAAAATGATTCTTTTTGAGCTGTTAATATTAAATTATTATTAATAGTTACCTTATTTTTCCATTCTTTATTAGAGTTTAGTTCTGTAATTGTTTCTTCAACCCCTCTTTCTTTGAGCATATTAGCAATACGTCTTGCTTGCCCTCTATTTTCTACTTTAAAATCTTGAACTGTTACCTTATCAAGCCAATTAATAAAATTCTGATTATAATGCTCTGTTTTATCTACTTCTGAAATTTTTGTTAATAAAAAATTAGTTTTATTTAAGACTAGTATTTCTGTAGCTATATTAAAATCTTTAAGATTATTAATAACATACATATCAGAAACTGTTGGAGCAGCAAGTATAGGTAAAATACCTAAAGCCCCTCTATAGTAACTTTCTGCATATTGAAGTTCTACCATATCAGAAGACAATCCTGTATTATTCTGAATATCTTTCATCATTTTTAATGATGCTTTAATTCCCATATCTTTGTACAAAGTACTTCTTGTAAAAGATTCTATTGTATTAGTAAGTGCTATATTCTGAAGATATCTAGAATACACTCTAGGATCAAGATCTACGTTATTTTCTTTTAATTGATTATCAATTCTCTCATATTCTAACATATATAAATTACGAGGAGATAAGTCTACTTTCCCAGCAGAAGATTCTAAGACAACTGGGTACCCCATACCTTGATCATCCCACATTACTCCAATAGTGGAAACAAAAGCTATCACTAGTAACCACACAAAAATCTGTAATACAATTCTTGAGAGAGATTTTTTATTTACTATTTTGTGGTTTTTATCATTTTTGTGATTTTTATCATTGGAAGTGACTTTCATAATATATCCTTACTTGAGTTTTTTATATTTATTATTACCATTTTTTTAATGTACTTGATGTTGGGCTTAATCCTGTAAGAACATTAGGTTTAAGAACCTTAATTAATTCTGTAGCTGTAGCTTCTATATTAATAACAATATTATCAACTTGTGCAATCAAATAGTTATAAGCTATTAGTGATGGTATAGAAACAATCAATCCAGCAGCTGTTGTTACCAAAGCTTGAGCAATACCACCTATTAATTCTTGTGGATTTCCTAAACCTTGAGATGCTAAAACAGAAGTAGATGTAATCATTCCCAAAACAGTCCCTAACAATCCTAATAATGTAGAAATACTAACAACAGTAGCTAAAATTGGTAAATGTTTATTTAATTTAGGTAATTCATATTTAGCAACATCATCCATTGCTTTTTCCATCTCTTCACGAGATCGTGAAGCCATATTTAGCCCAGCTCTAATAATATTAGAAGCAGCTCCTGGATGATTATCACAGATAGCAATCGCTTCCCCTACTTTTAGTCCTCTAAATCTTTCTTGCATTTCTTTTCGGATCACATTTGCATTTTTTATAACTGAATGTAGATAAAACAATCGTTCAAAAAACACAGCAAGAGCAATAATAGAAAAGAGTAGGATAATAAACATTACCCAGCCACCTTGTAATAAAAAATCCATATTACTACCCCTTTAACTAATTATACAATTAATAGTATAATTGATAATTTAATTTTGGTCAAGAATTTAATTTGAATTTTTCAAAAAATTCAGCTTAAACATTGAATATGTCAGCAAAATAAAAACACCCTAATTATTAGGGTGTTTTTATTTTATTGTTATTCTTTTTAATCTTATTAACTTTCATTTGTAAAGCTTGTTCCACAGTGAAAACCACCATCAACAAACATGATCATACCAGAAACCATAGCACTTAAATCTGATGCTAAAAACACAGCAGTTCCAGCCACATCTTCTGTAGTAAGGTTTCTTTTTAATACTTGAGAAGCAACTGCTCCTTTGTACATATCTTTAAATCCAGCAATTCCTCGGGCAGCAAGTGTATTTATTGGACCTGGTGATATAGAGTTAACACGAATATTTTGTGGACCTAATTCAAATGCCAAGTACCTTACAATAGATTCTAAAGAAGCTTTAGCCACACCCATAGCATTATAATTAGGCATAGGACGTGTTGATCCAATATAAGTTAATGCCTGAATAGAACCACCACCTTTTTTTTCCATAAGAGGAGCTGCATATTTTGCTAAAGTAATAAGAGTATATGCTGAAATTTGTTGGGCAAGTAAAAAGCCTTCTGAAGTAGAATCCGTAATTCCACCTGTCAATTCTTCTTTTTTAGCAAAAGCAATAGCATGTACTACTGTATCAATACCATTATATTTTTTATCAATATCTTGAAACATTGATACTACTTGATCTTCTTGAGTTGCATCAACAGCATATAGATCTGTAATTCCTAATTCTGCACCAATTTTTTCTACACGATCTTTAAGCCCTTCTTGATAGCTCAAAATCACCGTTGCACCTTGATCTTTGAATTGTTTTGCTATAGCATAAGCTATAGATCTTTCATTTACAACACCTGTAACAAGTGCTACTTTATCTTTTAATATCATTAATTTCTCCAAAAAAATAACTAGCTAGAATATTCTAACTAGTTATTATAGCATATTTTTTTAAAAAAGAGAAATTTTAAAGCACTTCATCAATAAAAGCTTTCATTTGTACTAATGGTAATGCTCCAGTTGTTGTTTTCACTAATTTCCCATCTTTAAACATCATTAATGAAGGGATACTAGATACTTGATATTTTGCAGCTGTTTCTGGACATTCATCAACATTACACTTAATCACTTTAAGTTTACCATCATATTCTTTTGCAATTTGCTCAATAAATGGACCTATCATACGACATGGTGCACACCAATCAGCCCAAAAATCTACAAAAACAGGAGTAGTTGACTCCGATATTTCCTTATCAAAACTATCATCATTTCCTTTGATTACTTTATCTGACATATTCGTCTCCTTATTTAATAATTACATTAACAAATTAATTATAACACAAATAGCCTTGTTATTCAATACTATTTTTTTCTTTAATCGGTTTAGTATTTCTTTCCCAAAAAACACCAGTATAACCTTGAATAGAATTATCTATTTCTGTTTTTTTTAATCTCTTTTCGCCCAATAAACAATATTCCATATTTTGCTCTATTCCACCATACTGCCTATTAAGTTTTTTAGCAACAACAGCTGTTGTCCCTGAACCTAAAAAAGGATCAAAGACAAAATCTCCTTCTCGTGAACTAGCAAGAATTAATTTTGCAATTAATTTTTCTGGTTTTTGTGTTGGGTGTTCGGTGTTTTCAGGCATAGACCAGTAAGGAATAGAAATATCATCCCAAAAATTAGAAGGGTAAGTAAGACGAAATTTTCCATCTTTGGTGTCTTCCCAATCTTTAGGGACACCATCTTTTTTATAAGGTGCTATAACTTTTCTTTTAATTTTTACAGCATCTATATTAAAATAATACTTTTTAGACAAAGTGGCAAACCAAATATCTTCCATTCCATTTTTCCAGTTCTGATTCGCCCCTCTTCCCTTTTCTCTTTGCCATGTAATTCTATTCTGTATAATAAGATATTTGGATATTACGGTATAAATAGCTTGTGAAGATTTCCAGTCACAACATACATAAATAGAAGATTCAGGTTTAAGGCAGGGAATTAATTGAGAAAACCAAGTATCTAAATATTCAAGATACTCTTGCTCTGATCTCTCTTGAAATTTATTTCCATTATAATTTTTTGAAAGATTATAAGGAGGATCAATAATTAACAAATCTATAAATTCTTTAGGCAGTTTTGGAATTGTTGATAAAGTATCCCCTAAAATAATTTTATTTGTAATATTTTGTATAGAAAATTCAACCTCTTCCATCAAGATATTTTTTTCTAATAATTGTTTATCCTCTTCCGTTAGAACCATTGTTTTATTTCTAGAAGATTTTTTATCCATTATATCCCTCAATTAAAATAGCTAATAATAAAAGTCTCTCCACCTTATGATAGAGAGACTCTAATTTATTTATCAGACTTTGAAGTTTCTGGTTCTGTACCACCACTAGAATCAGATTCGCTAGATTCTAAAAGTGCTAGTATTTGAGCAGCAACTTTAGCTCCACCAGGTTTGCACCTATCTGTTTTTTCGTTATCATTAATAACAGCTTCAGCATAAGGCATACAGCCAGGGTGTCCACAAGCCCCACAGTTAAAATGTGGTAAAATATCATGAAGTTGATTAATACGAGGATCTACCTCAACATGAAAAATTTGTGTTACAAATGAAATCGCAAGACCTAATATAAGTGCTGTGCCACTAAGAACTGCTGTTCCTATAAATACAGTAGAAATATCCATACTTATCCCCTTTTATTCTTTAATTAATGCTAAAATTTTTTCAGCAGTTGTACCGTCTTTGTGTTTTTTTCCATCACATCCACAAGTACCATCTCCTTTACAGGATTGTATTGTTACTCCACGAGTTGCACTCCAAGAAAAAATAAAGGCAAGAACACTTACAAAACCTAATAATCCTAATAAGTTATAAAAAACTTGTGCTGGTATAGGCATATTATCTCCTTTTTTATAAAGGTATTATACAAAGAATTTAATTCATTGCAAATCCACCAAAACCTATAAATGCAATAGATATAATTGTCGCAATAAAAAATGCTAAAGGAGCACCTTGTACAGCTTTCGGTATCGGTGCATTTTTAACTTTATCTCTAAGTGCAGTCATTAGAACTAAAGCAAGCATAAATCCTAAAGAAGCACAAAAAGCATACCACATTGCTCTACCAAAATCTAATTTTTCAGCAATAATAATCAATGCTATCCCTAAAATAATACAGTTAGTAGTAATTAAAGGTAAAAACACCCCTAAAGCTTTGTAAAGTCTTGGCGCTATTTTCTTCATGATAGCTTCTAACATTTGAACACAAGCTGCTATCACAAGAATGAACATCATTGTTTTTAGAATTTCAAGACCTAAAGGAAGTAAAACTAAATTATATAAAGGCCATGTAACTAATACCGTTACCATTTGTACAACAATAACAGCAAAGCCCATTCCTACAGCATCTTCCATTTTGTTAGTTACCCCAAAGAAAGGACAAAGACCTAAAAATTTAGCAAAAACCATGTTTCCACTTAAAATAGCAGTAATAAATATTATAAAATAAGATGATTCAGCCATGTTATTCTCCTTTACTTGCTTCAGCTTTGTTTGCCTCAGCTTTTTTTGCTAGAGCAGCTGCTTTTAAAGCATCTATTCTTTTTTTTGCTTTAACAATAGTAAATTGTTGTAAAATAGTCAAATATAATCCCATTACCAAAAATCCACCTGGGGGTAACTTCATCAATTGAAGAGGATCTGGAACAATATGGGCAACATTAAAAATTGTTAAATATTGATCCTTTAACTCAGGATTAACAGGAGCTGGTGTACCAAAAACATTAACAACATTAACCAGAGGATTGGTTATATCTTGAATTACCGGGTGGGTAAAATTAAAAACAAAACCTATATCTTCTGCCATTTGGAGAGATAAAGTTCCATTACCTAATAATTCTCTAAGAATCGCAATAGACACTAGAGCAGCTGTATAGCCTAAACCCATCCCCAAACCATCAAGAGCTGATCTTAAAACAGTATTCTTACTAGCAAAAGATTCTGCTCTTCCTAAAATAATACAGTTTACCACAATTAAGGGAAGGTAAACACCTAAGACTCCGTATAGAGTTGGTGCATAGCGTTGCATTAATATTTCGACTATTGTCGTAAATCCAGCAATACTAATAATAAATACTGGTACACGTACCGCTGTAGGAATAAGATTACGGCTTATTGAGATAATAATATTAGAACAAACTAAAACAGCTAATGCAGCTAATCCCATAGCTAAGGCACTTGATACATTGGCAGATACAGCTAATGAAGAACATAAACCAATTAATAATACAAAAACTGGATTTTGATCTAAAAAGCCTTTTTCACATTCTGACCATGTAGAAGGGGTCGTATTTTTATTATTCATTAGTTTTCTCCTACTTGATAAAGAGCCAAAGCTTTTTGAATATTATGAACAATTGTTGCAGAACTAAAAGTAGCTCCAGAAATCATGTCAATTCCTTTTGCACTCCACTCTGCTCTATCCATAGGAAGCTCATCTAGTGTTTTATTAAGAAATTGACGTTGAAAACCAAATTCAGCTACACGTTGTCCTAGCCCAGCAGTCTCAGTCGCAACATCTAATACACTTACAGCTAAAACCTTTTGTCCATCTGTACCTACTAAAGCACGAACAGGACCACCGAAACCACCAGAAACAACAGAAAATACTGTCATCACAGGAGCTTCTGTTGTTTTGTCTATGATATAAAAACGAAGCATTTCATCTTTATCAAAATAGGGCATTAGTAAATCTCTTGTATCTTCATCTAAAGAAGATAGAGAATCTTTGGTAATATTTTTTTGTATTATTGTATATAAACTCGCATCATCACCCAACATTTTTTCAACATCTGCTAAGGGATTGGGTGCTTGATAAGTTATATTATAGACAAATAGCATCGCAAAAGTCATTAAACCCGTAAATAATGTTAAATATAAAACATTATAAAGGTGAAATATAGGGGAACCAATAGGTGCATCTTTTAACATTTTTATTTCCTTACTTATTATTTTTCTTATTGAGCATATCTTCTAAATCAAAGGCTTCATGAATGGTTTGTGCAATTGCATCAGCTGTTACCGTAGCACCAGAAAGTGTATCCACTGCTGTCCATTCTAAAGAATTAAGAGGAATATCAGCTAGTTTTTTACCAGAGAATTGTTTTAAGAATTTTACTTCTGCTGCATTTTGTCCATACCCTTCTGTTTGAGTAGATAAATCCATAGCTCCAAGTCCTAAAATTTCATCACCTGAAATAATAGTCATCATTGTAACAAGACCACCATCATAGCCTTCAGCGGAAGTATGATAAGCATTAGCGATGAGTTTTCCTAAAGGACCATGAATACCATAATACATTCTTCCACTAGGGTGTGGATGAGGGATAACCGTACCAACACTTTCTTTAGGAAGAATATTTCTCACTTGCACTTCATGTAATGGAGTACTAAAGAATTTTTTAAAGACAAACATACCCGTCAAAAATACTACTGTTATAATAGCCAATGCTATTAAGATTTGTTTGATACGTTTAGCCTGTTTATTTGCTGGATCACACAATTGATCTATAAATGGAATTAATAAATTTGAGCTCAATAAAGCAAAGGATACTCCTTCAGGGAAGGAAAATACTAAACGAATAGAAGTAACAATACTTACAAATAATAAAGAATATAGAACTTTTGCTTGTATTGAACGAGGTGAAGTAACAGGATCAGTTTCCATATAAATACATCCAAATAGTGCTCCTCCTGCTAAAATCCATAAAAAAGGATCTCCTGCAAAAAAGCCTAAAGGTCCTATTCCTATAGGTCCAAGACGAGTAGCGGCAAAAATCCAACCAAAAACACCCATGAAAAAAATAATTAATACAGGTACAAGAGGACTTATAACTCTTGTGATTACTAAATAAATAAGTCCTAATAAAATAGCTAATTTAGAAGTTTCACCTAATGTTCCTGGCATATTTCCTATAAATAAAGTCCAATAATCAAAAAATTCAGAGGGAACATTCATTCCTTCTGGCATTACTCCACTTTTATACCAATTTTTAATTGTTTCTAAATAGGTAGTTCCTGAAAGAACATCATAATTAGTATTTAGATCTGTAGAAAATGAATACGGTGCATAAGCAGGTTGAGACGAAGCCACCTTATCATAAAAAGGTAATTGTTTTACATCTCTAACAAAAGTATAGAGCGTTGCTTCCCAATATGTTAGTCCAGCATGTTCCATTAAATTTGGAATTGTTGGACGAATTGCTGTTGCCCATAATCCTGGAAAACCAGCAACAGGTAGTAATCTACCAACTACAGCAGGGTTAACAGGATTAAATCCTACTCCACCAAAAATTATTTTACCTACAGAGATTCCAACAATACAAGTAAGTAAAAGGGGATACAATCCCAAACCTGGTCTCATATTTGCAGAAATAACTAAGCCTGTTGCAATAGCAGTAAGATCTCCTAAAGTAGATTCTTTTTGCATAATTTTATTTAAAACAAATTCTGTTGCCATTGAAAAAATCACACAAGCCACAGCTGTTCTTACCATAGCTAAACCAAAAAAATAAACTCCTGCCCCTATTGGAAACATTAATGCAATAATAAAATGTATCATTATTTTTCTGCTTAGCTTTTCCTTTTCTGCATAAGGAAATTCCTGTAATATCTTATCCGAATATGTAGCGGTCGCCATATATCCCCCTTGTTCCATTATTATTTTTTATTGTTTTCTTTTTAACCAAGCATCGTTAGCTTCTGTCAACAATGTGTCATTGTCACGCTCTATATAAAATATAGAATATTGTTGATCTCTATCCAAATCTATTAACAACTCTTTTGATTTTTTAGTACCCATTGATAAAAATGTAGTCGCTAATAAATCTGTTTCTTCGGCTTTACCTTTTAGAACAACACTGACAGAAGCAAGATTATGAGTAACTGGTTTTCCTGTTTTAGGGTTAAAAATATGATGATATTTTTGTCCATCTACTTCAAAGAATTGTTCATAATCACCTGAAGTCGCAATAGCTTCTCCATCATACAAAGCAATGATCTCTGCTACCTCTTGACCATTAGGATTACGTATTCCTACTCTCCATGGTGTCCCATCAGGTTTTCCCCCATAGACTTTTACATTACCACCAGCATTTACAAAGCCAGCACTGATATTAGTAATATCTTTAAGCATCTCTACTGCAACGTCTACCGCATAACCTTTGGCAATAGCACCTAGATCTAGCTTAACATCATTTTGTAATAAAATACCATTATTAGTAAAAATAATATTATTCATTCCAACATATTTTAGTGTATCTTTTATTTCTTGATCTGTTGGTATTCTTTTTTCTTTATCTTGTAAGTAAAATCCCCACAAACGAATAAGAGGATATACAGTAAGATCAAATGCCCCATCGCTTTGTTGATTTATTACTTTAGAACGAGTAATAAAATTAGATACAATTTGGAATGTCTCAGGATTTGTATCCTTCGCAATAAATCCCTCTTTATTAAGAGTAGCAACAAACCCTTCTCCTGTAGCAGAAAGATCATATTCTAGATTGTCTAAAGTATCCCAAACATTATTGATTTTGGAGTTTAATAAAAATTTTGGTGTATTGGAATAAATTACAATATCAAAAGAAGTATACATTAATTTTTTTTGATATACATATCTTTTAGATTCTGTTGAGGAACACATATTTAAAAATAATAAGATAGTACACAATATCAAAGAGATCTTATATATTTTTTTCATGTATATCCCTCGCTAACTGATTTATAATGCTTGTATAATAGTATAAATTATATTTATACAAATGTAAAGCTTTTATATAGAATCAATGTTTAACTATAACTTATATATATAATAATAAATATTTCCAAAAGCTATTGTTATCCGATTTTTTAATTTTTTTTAATTGATTATAAATTTCATCTTCTATTTTTCTATCTGTTTCTGTTAATTCTTTCTCTAAATATTTATCATAAGTGTCTGCTTCTACTTCAAAATGAAAGCTTGTCAGTATATAATATCCTTTACCATAGCTTCCAGATACAGCTGCTACTTTATTGTTAGAATAGGTAGCCAATATCTCTTCAGCTTTAGCTCCTAAAAACTCAGGGCCTCCATGGTAATAGCTACAAAATTTTTCGTCATTACTTTGAGGAAGAGTTACTTCTACAATAGATTTTGAAGTGCTTTTCTCATTATAATAAATACCATTAGTTAGTTCTATCAAACAACCCTTCGCTTGACCTGAAAAAAAAGATAACTCTCTTTCTCCTATGATAGAATAACCCTCTCCTATAAATTCTATATCACTACACCCATAATAAGCACCAGCACAGATACCTAAATAAGTCCCACCTTGCTGAACGAATTCTTTTATTTTTGTATTGCCTTGTCCATTTAATTTTTTACAATAGGCAAGATCTGCCCCACCAGGGATAATAAGAGATTTATATTGAGATAAATCTTCATTAATAATAAAAGTACTATCGACATATTTTATTTCTTTGTGAAATTTTTTTAGCGTAGTCCCTAAATTATAAACGCCTATCTCCCCTACTCCTTCATCATTATATATTAGAATCACAAAACCACCCTTTGTCAATTAAAAAATAATTAAGTTGACAATACTATTGAACTATATTATACTAAATTTCTAATAAAGTATCAACTTATAAAATCACAAAATAACAAAAATAAAATATTTTAGGAGTATTCTATGTCAATACAAATCACTCAAACTAAAACTCAAGAGTTTTTCACTGCCCACAAATCAGCAATCACTTTTTTGACAAAAACTATTGTCGGATCAACAATCATGGCTATTTCAGCACAAATTACTATCCCTCTTCCTTTTGTTTCTATTACAGGTCAAACACTAGGACTTATTGTTGTAAGTTTATCCATGGGATCTAGAGCAGCTGTTGCATCCATTATTTTATATCTTACTAAAGGGGCTTTAGGTTTACCAGTTTTTGCCTTAGGGACAAGTAGCATTGCTGTTCTTTTAGGACCATCAGGTGGATATCTTTGGGGATTCATTCCAGCTGCATTTGTTATGGGACTTTTTGCAGACAAAGGATGTTCAACTTCTTTTGTTAAATCTGCTATCGCTGGTACTCTCGGAACAATTATTACCTTTGCTTTTGGTTTAGCTCAATTATCTCTTTTTGTCCCAATGAATGAGCTCCTAGCTATTGGCTTATATCCATTTGTTCTTGGTGGCATCATCAAATGTGTTCTTGCTACCCTCACCATACCAACAGTTCATCGTTTTTTCCAAAAATAGGAACTTCGTTCCATTTACTGTTTTCATAATATTTTTTATTAGACCATATAAAAAACAAAAACTCTTATCAATAACACGATAAGAGTTTTTTTTGATTATCAAGATTGACTTTATAATATAATCATGTATAATAATAATACAAAATAATTACTATAAGGAGTAATATATGAAAAAAATTATGATTTTGGGATTAATGCTTGCCATGTCAGCATGTTCTAATGAGCCAGACATAAATATGG
>CAMQSH010000043.1 GCA_947036575.1 uncultured Brevinema sp.
ATAAAACTAGATCTTTTTAGATAAAATATTGATGATATTTGTAAAACGATCACCCTACCTATTTTTTAGGTGGGATTTTCATATTATTAGCTTACAAGTATTCTATCAAAGCTCAGTACTTTTAACTATACTATCTTTGAAAATATTAATAGGAAGAGTATAAGCACTTTTACTTAATGTAGAATCAGCTTTTGTTAATGTAAGTGACTAGGTTAAGGTATAAGTAAGACCCACAGTAATAGATTTTATCGTTATAGTATTTTCAGATTGAATAAGGATAGGTAAAAGCAAAAAATAGATACATTGTTAAAGTGAATTTTTTTCACTACCTCGTAAACTAAGGCGAGCTGTTATATAATAAATAGAGTTAGTTTGTGAATTATGAGTATGATCTAAAAATATTCGTGAAATTTGATCAGATATTTGTTGAGTCGAAAAATAAATTGTAGATAGATCTTGGCTTTCAATAGAAAAAGAATTATCAATGCCAATAAAACATATGTCTTGGGGTATATTTAATTGTAATTCTTTGAGTCCTTTAAGAATACCATATGTTAAAAGCTCATTTCCTGAAATAATAGCATCATAGTTAGTAATGATATCTTTATGTTCTATAATATTTTGATAAGCACTACGCCATTCGTGGAAATTAGCATTAATAATTTTACTTTCTATACCAGAATATTTTTGAATGGCAAAGAGAAATCCTTCTTCTCTAGAGATAGCTGTTTGTAAATTAAGATCTCCATTTATAAATAATAATTTTGAATGTTTATTTTTAACAAGCTCTTCAACAGCAATTGCTACAGCTCCATGATTATCTAAAAAAACTCCTGAATGAGGAGTATGATGAGTAAGTTTACGATTGAAAAAGATTACAACTGGTTTATTTTTTTGTCTGTTAAGAAATGAATAGGCATGCTCTGTATCCGTAGGAACCCAAATAAGACCTATCTTTGAAGAGAAAGGAATAGATGAAATAAAATTATATTCTGATTGTTTGTCTTCATGAGTAATAAAAGGTACAATTTGTATAAAATGTTTATTAAATATAGTAATAAGATCAACCATTAATTTGGTGTAAAACTCGTTAATATGTGGTAAAACAATATATATTTTTTTTAATCCAATGTTTTCTACGATATTTTGCTCAAGAATAGTATTTATTTGTTTTATAATTTCGGGCTTAGAGTTTTCTGGTTTACGTAGAGCTCTATGAACTGTTGCCGTAGACAATCCTGTAATATTAGCAATTTCTCGAATAGTCATATAAACTCCAAATGAAATATATAATATATAACTCGGAATAAATATTAAATAATTTAATTAGATACAAATAGTTACTGCATATATTATTACATAAATTGATACAATATAACAAAAATCACTTGATTTTTGTATCAAAAGTGATATAATAAGATATAATTATTAAACAAAGAGGTTATTATGAGTAATTATTTAGATTGTGTTGTTGGAGAATTTAAAAAATTTCTACCTAATGGAGATCCTTTATCATTTCCAGGAAACACTTTTCTTTGCCATTTACCAAAAGGAGAATTTTGGAGATTTGCTCGTTATGTTCAAACACAAACAGACATAACTTCTTTTGCTCATAAATTTGCTTTACTACCACCTTCTAGTTTTCATATGACAGTATATGAGGGGATTTGTGATCAAGTTCGCAGGCAAGATAATTGGGTCGAAGGCTTGCCATTAGATGCACCTTTGTATCAAATTACAGAATATTTTTCGTCTCGTTTATCTAAACTACCAAAAGCTAATAGTATTCGTATGAAAGTTGTAAAATGCACTCTAAAGGGAGGGCTTATGTTTCATGTTGTGCCTTTCGATGAAGAGACCAAAACCTATCTTAAAAATTTTAGAAATTGTATGCAAAATGAAATGAAAATGAAAAATATCAATGCTGATGAATATGAGTTTCATATTTCATTAGCATATAATTTAATCACTTTAACGTCTAAAGAAAAAGAAGAATTACAAGTGATTTTAGACAGAATTAATAAAATGATCCAAGAACGTGATTTTATGATTGAATTTGGTGTCGTAGAATTTTGTTATTTTAATGACATGTTTCACTTTGCAACCTTATCAAAAATAGGAATTTAAAAGTATATTATATAGGAGTATATTATGAAAAAAATTATATTAAGTTTATTTACAACAGTGCTGTTTTTAACAGCGTGTTCCTCAGATCAAAAAAAAGTGGTGATCTATTCACCTCATGCAGATCCTCTTCTTGAAAGTGTTGCAGATAGATTTGAAGAAGAAACGGGTATTCGTGTTGAGTTTCTTAATATGGGTACTGACACAATGGTAGAACGTGCTCGTTCCGAAAAGTCAAAACCATCTGCTGATATTTTATATGGTGGTTCAGCTTCTTACTTTGCTGAATTAAAAAAAGAAGGATTATTAGTACAATCAACACCTTCTTGGGCAAAGGAAATCGATTCTTCTTTTGTTGATCCTGATGGATATTGGTTTGGACCTATGCAGACTCCTGCGATTCTCTACTACAATACAAATAATATTAAACCTGTAGATGTTCCTGCAGATTGGGCTGATCTGACCAATGCCAAATATGAAGATAAATTAATATGGCTTGGTACTGGGGGAACAATAAATATATTTACTACAGTCATGGGAATGAATAATTCTGCTGCTGGTGGAGAAGAAGGTGCTAAAGAATGGTTTAAACTTCTTGATAAAAATGTTAAAGAATACCATCAAAATGCAGGAATCTCTTATCAAGCAATGAATTCTCCAGCAGGGGGTATTGGTATGTTTGTTCTTCCTTATATTGCTGATGGGATTTACAATTTTAATTATCCATGGGCAATTGTTCCTACAAAAAGTGGTGTGATTAATATTATTGATTCTGTTGCAATTGTAGCTAATTCCCCTAATTCTGAGGAAGCAAAACTGTTTTTAGAGTGGGTAGGATCTCCAGAAAATCAAGCTATTCTTGCTCAAGAATTTAATCGTATGCCTACACACCCTGAAGCAATTGAAAATAGTCCTCAATGGATGAAAGAATTCAAGCTTGCATCAATGAAAGTTGATTGGGAAAAAGTAGCTTTAGAACTACCAAAATGGGTGAAAGCATTTGAAGAAATTCGTTCAAAATAGATAAAATCACCTCAAGGAGAAATAGATGCATACAGCTATTGAATTAAAAAATATAAATAAACATTTTGGTGATTATCATGCTGTAAATGATGTGTCATTTCAAATAGAAGAAGGATCATTTTTTTCTCTTCTCGGTCCTTCTGGTTGTGGAAAAACAACCTTACTAAGGATGATTGCAGGTTTAGAATCTCCTGATTCTGGAGACATTTTATTTGATGATACATCTATTATTAATGCCCCTATCGAAAAACGAAATATTGGGATGGTTTTCCAAAATTATGCCTTATTTCCTCATATGAGTGTGTATAATAATATAGCATACGGATTAAAGATAAAAAAACAAGATCCAGATACGATCTCAGAAACAATATCGTATCATTTAAAATTAATGAATCTTCTTGGTCTTGAAAATCGTTTACCTCATGAACTGTCTGGTGGGCAACAACAAAGAGTAGCATTAGCTAGAGCTTTGGTAACAAAGCCATTTTTATTACTCCTTGATGAACCCTTATCAAATTTAGACGTCAAATTAAGAGAAGAAATTCGTGAAGAACTTCTACGTATTAAATTGGAAACAAAAATTACTACAATATATGTAACTCATGATCAATCAGAAGCTTTGTATCTTGCAGATCAGATAGCAGTAATGAAACTAGGTGTTGTACAACAATTAGACGCTTCAAAAGAAATTTATCATCGACCAAGTAGTGAATATATTGCAAATTTTGTTGGGGAAACCAATCTAATTAAGGTGAAAGATCTAACAAATATTCTTGGTGAAAAATTCAATCAACTCAATCTTCAAAATACAGAGACATGCTCTCTTAGACCTGAATTGATTAATTTTTCAAGTGGAGACATTTCCATTAAAGGAACTGTTGCAGAATATCGATTTTATGGTATGATTTCCTCAATTATGGTACAAGTACCACAACTCTCTTCTATGATTAAAGTTATATACTTCAGTGATGAATCTAACAAACAACATAGTATAGGGGATGAAATCACGGTACATTTTAGAGCAGACACTCTTATACCTATGGTAAAATAATTTAGGAGAATTGTATGAAATTCAAAATAAATCCTCTCTCTCTAAGTATTATCATACTCTTATGGTATCTATGTTCTTTTATAGTATTTCCTGTTATTTTAACGATTTATAGAACAATTACATTAAGAGGGTCTTTTGATATAAGTAATTATATTATTTTGTTAACCCAAGCTAATTATAGACAGATTTTTACTAATACCTTGATGATGGCATTGGGGTCGATACCCCTTTGTGCTTTTGTGGGTATTAGCTCAGCTTTATGTATTCATGGGGTTAAAGTTCCTATGAAAAATTTCTGGCATACTATTATGTTGTTGCCTATGGTGATTCCTGGAACTGTTGTCGTCATAGCTTATATTACTCTTTATGGTAATAGAGGACTATTAGGATGGCCTATTCGTGAAATGCTAGGATTAGATTTTTCAGCCTATCCATTTTCAGGCTTAGGAGCTATTCTTATTACGCATATGTTTACTCAATATATTTATTTTTATCTCTTAACATCTGAAGCGGTAAATAAAATTGATTCTTCTCAAATCGAAGCTGCACGAAGCTTAGGGGCAAAACCTTGGAAAATTTTTGGGGAAATTGTTTTTCCATCCTTTGCTCCAGCACTTTCAAGCGCTACAGTATTAACACTACTAAGCTCCAGTGGCTCGTTTTCTGCCCCTTTCTTATTAGGTGGTAATTTTAGAGTTTTAAGTACTTCTATTTATCGCAGTACATCTCAAGGACAAACGGACTTAGGATTAACACAAGCGATTTTATTTTCGGTAATTATCATAACTCTTATTGCTATTTTAAGAATAGTGGAATCAAAGCTCTTCAAAGGAGTTAATAGTAAAGGGAATGTACAATCCTTTCAACCATTAGATGATCCATTTGTAACAAAAATCTGTACTATATATCTAGGCTTTTTAGCAGTAATTATATTACTACCGATTTTTGCAATGCTCATTGTTTCATTTGGAAAAATTGGGACATGGGATAAGGCATTTCATAGTGCATATACCTTTGAAAATTATTTGATGGTATTGACAAATAAGAGAAATATACAACCTTTTATTAATACTTTTATGATAGGAATTATAGGAACAATAGGGGCTTTGATTATAGGGGTATGGGTTGCTTTTATTGTGACTCGCACAAAAATAAAAATGAAAAACGTCTTAGAATCAGTGGGATTATTACCAGCACTATTACCATCTTCTGCCTTATTAGCAGTACTAATAAGTGTATATTCAGTACCAACTATTTTTATGTTCGGTATCACCTTAACGGGAACATGGTGGCTACTCCCTTTATCTCTTATTGTACTGAGATTACCCGTTATGATTAGAAGTGCTAGTGCTTCATTAATTACCATGCCTTCATCCTTGGAGGAGGCTAGCCATAGTCTCGGCGCAAACACGCTACAAACATTCTTCTATGTCGTAGTACCTTATATAATGCAAGGATTAAAATTCAGTGCTATTATTACTTTTATTTTTATAATAGGCGATTTTTCAGCTCCTGCATTCACA
The DNA here is from genome assembly GCA_947036575.1 of uncultured Brevinema sp. Lineage (GTDB taxonomy): Bacteria > Spirochaetota > Brevinematia > Brevinematales > Brevinemataceae > Brevinema_A. The sequence goes on from CAMQSH010000043.1 coordinate 5,722, forward strand.
GCTATCCCTGCTAACAAAACAGTAGTGATGTCTATGATAGGAAATGTAGATGCTCAACGCTTAGAAGTCGCTATGGCCTATGGGGTGTTATTGTTAATATTCATTTCAAGTTTAATTTATATATTTGATCCTCTTGAGATGAAAAAAGAAAAATAATATTTTTAATTTTTACACATATCTTTGCTCCTCCATTAATATCTATGAGGATAGTTATGAGTATTAATCTTACTATTACCTCATAGGGATCTATTCAATCTAAACCTTGGTCTACGGTGGTTTTTAAACCTGTGAAATTGGGGTAAACCTCTCATTCTTCTCTAATAGAGAGGTTGGGAGGTTTTTTTTGATATTAAACTCTTTAATAAAACTAGATCTTTTTAGATAAAATATATCATAACAAACAAAAACCCCACCTAAAAATTAGGTGGGGTTTTTATATAGATCATAAAACTATATCATCTTTGGAAACAATACAGGACTTTTAATAAAAATAGTTTCAGAGAATGATTTACAAGTAGTCATTTCTATTGTAGTTAAACTATGAGTAGCATAAGAAATAGTAGTAATAGCACTCATACTAATAGTAGTTTCAGACTGAACAAGTTCTAACTCTATAAAAACAATATTCTCTATTATGGACATTTTTTCTCTATCTCCTAAATAGGGTTCAGGCTAGAAAGAGGAGCTTTTTTATTTACCAAATACATAACCAATATTAAAATGAATATTATAAGCTATACTAAAAGGTCTTATATGGGAATTTTGGGGGTCAAAGTAGAAATCATAAGTTTGTCTTATCCCTAAATATAATCCATTATTAAACGCTAAGTACATTCCCAAAGGAAGTATTGTTCTAATACCTACAAAATTATAAGAGGGAACTATTTCTTGTGATTCTCCATGAAAAATCGATCCTGCTATTGAAAGATGCTTTGTTACTCCAAAAGAACCTCCAATACCTATAATATCAAACATCCAACGCATAGTATTGAACTGTATTCCAACAGAATAGTTCAGTGTGGTATAGCCTAAAATATTTTGCGTAATAGCATGATGGTATCGCTCTCTACTTTCTTCGTCATAATTAATTGTTAAAGCATTAAAACCAAGTCTAACATCTAAGCTATGCACTGTTCTATTTTCTCGTACACTATGGAGAAGATAACCAACTTCTGTATTGACTCCATATCCTAGTCCACCTTCAAAAAGATCAATAGGAACAGTTACTCCAGCATTAATCACAAAATTATGTTTTCCTATTGTTGAAAAAATGGGGGTTGTTATTATTAAAAAGATAAATAGTAGTTTCAAATGTTATTCCTTATTTTTTAATTATAATATAATTAATATTATTGCATAATATAAGACATATCTACCCTAACAATATTAAAGAAAAGTAATCCTAGATAAGGATTGCTTTTTTTGTTGTATAATGGGGGTTCTTGGTATTGGATCATTATTAATAGATGTTAGATTGTAATTGAAAAGGTACCCTTTGTCAAGCTTTTTTATAGGACTATATTTGTTATGAGCTGTTTAGTTTTGCAGTAGAGCCTGTTTGATTTTGCAGAGGATATGAATAGAATATAACGATGTTTGTAGCTAAAAATACTCCAAAACCGACGACATTTTTTAATTTAATTATTTTACCGTTTGCATCCACGTAGTCAAATAGATAATATTTTGTTTTTGACTTGTTAAGATATGGGTTAGTAATAGCTTTAATTAGCATATATTACATCCTTGTTTTTTATTTTTATTGTAATGTTGTTTTGTAATGGTGATCTACAGATCTTTTTTAGCTATGATTAATAGATCAAAATAATAGCAGATAACATTTGTAATAATTAATAAATATATCAAGAATATAATAATAACAATACAGTAAGTTGTATGAAGATCATTAAAATAAATATAATTTATATAATATGGTGACTGAATAGAAGAAATAGACGGGTTTTGTAATATTTTATAGATATCTAGTAATAAATACAGAAAATCTATAGAAATTTCGTGAATTTTAATGGTTTTACTTTGTTTGATAAAAAAAGAAATATCAAAATATCTTTTTTCTTTTGAACATGCAGAGAATGAGACTGATATAAATAAATTTTGTGTAAACACACAAGCTTTATTCACATACCGAGAACTAATAACTTTTTCTTTGACGGGATAACTCACCGTCGGTATTCTAATAATACTATTCAATTTTAATTATGAACATGTAAACTCCTTTCTATAATTTTGTATCGTGTGTCTAATACTACTCACATGCTTGCCTCTATATACTCGTGGCATTTTTTATAGCATGGTTTTTATATAAGGTACTAATATAATTTTTATATTTTTTATCTTTTTTTAATTAAGGCTAAAAGCCTTGTTTTTGGTACTTAAGAACTTTTTTATGTAACAAACTTCCTCTTAAGTCTCATAATTATTATCTTATCATATAATAATTAGCCACTAATTTTTTTCTACTTCTTTTCGTAAAGTAGAAAAAAAATTGTTCCTGTTTATTAGATTATTAGAAAAAAAATCAAAACTTTTTTCCTAATAGTATGAAAGTAGTGTGAAATCACATCATTTCGGAGTTCCTTAGCTACTAATATATAGGTATTACCTATATATTATCTCAAGGCATGGCGTAGGGGGTCTAATTTAATATGATCTGCTATATATAGATCGGTAGTAGGAGAAAAATAGTAAACTCAAAAAATCAAAATAAATTTGTCGCTCACTCATCTAAGTTTAAATAATGAATATATATCACAAATAAAGTTAGTTTAATCCTATATGATAATACTTTGCCGTATTACAATAAGCTATAATTGAGATACATATTCATCATTCACACCTAGATTTGTTCGCTAATTCGGAGAAAATCGAGAGTTTTATAGTGTTATATATGGCTTTAAGTTGTTACTATTTAAGCTTACGATACTATACTAATGTTAGCTTATATAATATTATCTCTTTACTCATGATATTTAGCTATTCTTTTTTATAAATAAATTCAATACTATTCTTTGAACAATATTTTTCCCATTTATCTGAAATAAATTTATTTGTAAAAATTGCTGAAATATCTGTTAGAGGAAACATAGAGATAAGATCTAGCTTATTAAACTTACTATCATCACAAACAATCCAAGTTTTACGAGCATTTTTTAACATATATTGCTTTATAGTAATCGTTTCAAAAGAACCGTTGTATACTCCCTTTTCAATATCAATAGCTGTACACCCTAAGATAGCATAATCTGTTGAATACAAATTAATCATATCTAAAGCATTATCTCCCATTGTACAATTTTCATAACTGAGCCATTTTCCACCACATAATATTACCGAATGATTTGAGTTTTTACTCAATATTTGAGCAATATTAGAAAAGTTAGTAATAGCCGTAATTCGTGAAGTATGATTGACTAAACATTTAGCGACCTCTAATGAAGTTGTAGAAGAGTCAAAGAAAATTGAAACATCTTTTTGAGGTAATTTATCTGCAACTAGTTGCCCAATAAGTTTTTTTTGCTCTAGACAATTATTATGTCTTATATGGATTTCTGAAGTAATAGTTTGTACAGAATCTGGTGGTAACATAATACCACCATGAAATTTAATAATTATCTCTTTAGTTTGTAGATCCACAATATCAGCACGAATAGTATTTAATGATACACAGCAATAATTCGCTAATTCTTTTATTGTTAAATATTGATACTCTTGCAGTAGATTTAAAATCTTTTGTTTTCTTTCTCTCATTATTAACCTCTTACCATATCATTATATCTTGTTTTTAAAATATATTCAACAATCTTTGATTTAATTCTAATTTATTATTTTATAAATAATTAGAATTGTTTATTTTTACAATGAAATAAGTATTGAGTTTATATTAAATCTAATGTATACTAATTTAGTTGACAAAAAAGAAATTATTGAGTATTAACGCAATAAGGAGAATGTATGAATGAATTTAATAATGTATTAATTAACGAAACTGTATTTTTAGATATAGATGCTACTGATAAGAAATATATATTAGAATTTTTATCAAATAATTTACTTAAGTTAGGTAGAATAAATTCTAAAGAAGAATTTTTAAAGGATGTTTATATACGAGAAAGTGAAGGAGAAACAGGTATAGAAGATGGACTTGCAATACCCCATGGTAAATCTAATAGTGTTATTGTAACAACATTATCTGTTGCTAGACTTAATAAGCCAATTGAATGGGAAACACTAGATGATAATCCTGTAGATATTATTGTATTATTTGCCGTTGAAAATGGGCTGGATGTTAATACTCATCATATTAATTTACTTGCTAAAATTGCTGGAAATTTGGTAGATGATAATATTTTAAAAATTTTAAAAAAATCGACAGATAAAAATCTAATAATAAGTCAGTTATTATCATAATTAATTTACGGAGGTATCTAATGAAAATTGTAGGTGTATGTGCCTGTACTGCTGGAATTGCTCATACTTATATGGCACAAAAAAAATTGATCACTATAGGTGAAGAAAGGGGGCACATTGTTCATGTTGAAACACAAGGTTCAATGGGAGCTGAAAGTAAGCTTACTTCTGAACAAATTAAAGAAGCTGATTTTGTAATTATAGCTGCTGATGTAAAAGTCAGTAAAGAGAGATTTCGAGGTAAAAACATTATCGAAATTGGTACTGCTATAGCTATAAAAAGTACAAATCAACTTTATGAAGAAATTGAAAAATAATTATAGGAGATATTTATGAAAACTGTAAAAATAAAAGAACATGTTTTAACTGGAATTTCGTTTATGTTACCACTAGTAGTAGGTTCTGGTCTTGCAATTGCTGTAGGTCAAATCATGCAAAGAATGGGGGTAAACGAAAAATTAAGCAATGATATAGTTCAACTAGGTGTATATGGTATGGGGATGATGGTTCCTGTATTTAGTGCTTCTATTGCCTATAGTATAGCAGATAAACCTGGTATAGCTCCAGGATTGATATTAGGCTTATTAGCTAATGATATTAAAGCAGGATTTTTAGGAGGAATATTTTTTGGATTTTTTGTAGGATATGTTGTATTATACCTCAAAAATCATATTAAAGTACCTAAAACAATGGATAGTCTTGTCCCTATCATGATTATTCCATTATTATCAATTTTATTTTGTGGGCTTGTTGGCATATATGTTATAGGGGTTCCTTTAGTTGCTCTCCAAGCAGGATTAACAGGGTTTTTACAAAATATGGATCAAAGTTCTAAATTTATTACAGGCGCAATCATGGGAGGAATGGCTGGTTTTGATTTTGGTGGTCCTGTTAATAAAACTATGTCTCTTTTTGCAGATGGAATGTTAATAGAAAAAATTTATGAACCAGAAGCTATTAAAGTTATGTGTTCTATGGTTCCTCCATTAGGTGTTGCTTTATCTGTACTTTTTGCTAGAAAAAAATGGAATAGACAAGAAATTGAAGAGACTAAAATTGCATTTCCAATGGGACTATGTATGATAACAGAAGGTGTTATTCCAATAGCTGCAAGAGATCCATTTAGAGTTATCTTTTCTACAACTGTAGGAGGAATGATTGCTGGAGGATTAAGCATGATGTGGGGAGTTGGATCAACTATTCCATCAGGAGGTATTTTTATCATACCTTTTATGATAAAACCATTTTATTTCACTTTAGCATTAGTAATAGGTAGTGTCACTACCGCTATATTATTAACATTGTTAAAACCAAATGCTTCAGAAGAAATTGCAGAAGTTCAAGAAGTTAAGTTAGATCTAGGATCTATTAAAATTACCAAAGGAGAGTAATATGTTAATTACTATGAAAGATGCTTTAAAAGTAGCACAAAAAAATAAATTTGCTTTAGGAGCTTATAATATAGGAAACCATGAACTTCTTAGAGTTGCAGTAGAAACCTGTGTTGAAAATAATGCCCCTTTAATTCTTGCTATTCATCCAGATGAGTTAGAATATTTAACAGATGGATTTGTAGAATATGTTAAGTTTGAAGCAAATAGAGTATCAATACCTGTTGTAATTCATATGGATCATGGTGGAAATATTGATCAAATAAAAAGAGCAATTAAATGTGGATTTACTTCTGTTATGATAGATGTTTCTCACGCAGATTTTGAAGAAAATATCAAAAAAACTAAAGAAGTTGTTGCATATGCTAAAAATTTCAACGTGTCTGTAGAAGCTGAATTAGGAACAATTGGAGACTTAGGAGATACATTAGAAGGTGGATCACCAACTATTATCTATACAGACCCTTCTGTTGCTGCAGAGTTTGTGGAACGTACTCAAATTGACACTCTTGCTGTTGCTGTTGGTACTTCTCATGGTATATACCCTAAACATATGACACCTCATATTAGAACAGATATTATTAAAGAAATCACTAAAGTTGTATCTATTCCTTTAGTACTTCATGGAGGTTCTGCAAATCCTGATAATGAAATTGCAGAAGCTGTGTCTTTAGGAATTAGTAAAGTGAATATTTCTTCTGATATTAAAGTTGTATTATTTAATGAGGCTCGTACTTATTTAGATAATAATATTGGAGCTATGGAACCATTAAAAATATTTCCTACAGGTATTGAAGCAGCTAAAAAAGTAATTAAACATAAATTAGGCTTATTAAATTGTGTAGGAAAAGCTTCCTTATATAAATAATATTAATATAAATTTTTATATTAATTAAATAATAGTAGTAGATAATATATGATTTTGGGGTTTTGGGGCTTTGAAATTGGGGGTCATCTACTACTATTTTTTTATGTATTTTAATATATTAGTTAGTTAATTAAATATAAATTAAAGTCCAATCCTAGTAAAAAGAGAAAGTTAGTATTTTTTTACCTTACGAAGCCCCTGACGGTACGGACTTCTTCAAGGTATACTCTAGAGTACCATTGTGAGTGTAGTCTTATGCTAGACTCGGAAATATACTTATGTTTGTATTATTAATTTGTT
>CAMQSH010000044.1 GCA_947036575.1 uncultured Brevinema sp.
TCTCAAGTGAAAGGTTGGATAAGGTGGTAAGTAATTTTTGTTTACATAATATCAATTATCGATAATCAAAGTAAGAATATTTTATCAAATATATCTTGATACATTGTATTTTCTTAACTCACGGCCTTAAGGTATTTGTTAAAAACGGATTTGAAAATCTATATGTGCAATTATCTGAACTGCTCAAAAACTCTAAAGCTCTTTAGATTATGTTACCTATTCAGGGATAAGAAGTGACTGTCTTTATGGCAGCTTGTATTCCTGTGGGATAATCATGCGATAATAAGAGATCTATACAAGGATTTTCACATAACAAAAAAAACAATTGCTAATACTCAGGTCTTGGTAACTCTGTGGAGATAATCAATACAATATCCCCTTATAAACTTCCCTAAAGACGTTTCGTTTATATTCTTTCTCTTCTTTCTTCGTAAAAGGACTGTGCGATATCCTTGTCTTGACTTCCTACCGTAAACAAACTAGATAGCACCCTCTAGAGTATACATATATCTTATTATTTTTAAGAAATATTCTTGACCAAATCTGATATCATAACTTCATAATATCTCTCTTCTACATAATCTTGAGATGAGAGATACTAGACTCGTCATATTGTGTTTTATCACTATAATTTAAGACCGTAAATTAACTTCAGTATATATTTATCACCTATTATTTGTAATACCCCTCCACCCAAAGAGAAATTAGGATCTCACTCTTTTCTAGTTCTCTTTTATAGGATATGAATTACTAATAAAATAGGAATTCGTGATAGATAAGTACAGACATGAATAATAACAGCAACAGATCCAGTCTAAGGATCATTATTCAATCTATCAGCTAGATGATGAGGACACTATATACGACTAAAAAAGGTGAAAAAATATTCTAAAATCATCAGGACATATTTTATATCAGCTTTTAAGCTGGACTATTTTAATAATATAAGAGCGGAGATCTGAGACCTCCGCTTTTGATATTTAAGATTAGGACTGTGAGTATAAGGTATTTCTAATTTAATCTTAATGATATGAGATTATTTATCTTTGAAAATCGTAATTTTGATTAGTGTATTAGGAATTCATTTTGGTTTATGGAGACTTCATTTCGTAGGTAAATATATATGGTGTGTGTGATAATAGATAATTCTAAATAATAAAAAAAGTCTGTTGCTAAAACATTCTACTATGTTATAATAAATAAATATAGTGATAATTTTGTTTTCTGATAAAAATAAATATGGGACTATATTGAGGGTCTTTTAATAGAATATATAAATAATCTAACTAAATTAAGAATAATAAAAATTGGTGCAGGGCTTATTATTGTTATGATAAGAAAGGATATTGGAGTAATTAAAGTTACAACGAATACTGGTGTAGTTATAGCTTTCTGTTTATGTTATTTTTCGTCCTCGTACAGGTAATGTGAAATAATGCTCCAAAGATGAAAGGATAGGAGGTTAGGATGAGTCAAGAAATAATCAATAAAATTGTGAAAGAAGTCCAGCATAGACTCGAAGAACAGTCGGACTCAAATTGTCAAAATAATACAATAAAGGTAGGTAATAATATGTCAAAAGCTATTGAATTTGTTGGAACAGCCATAGGGGATACTATAGGTCTAGTAATTGCGAATGTGGATCAAAGTATTTTAGAAAAGATGTCTTTAGATAAAAAGTATCGATCTATTGGAATTATTGGTGGACGTACAGGGGCAGGACCTCATATTATGGCAGCTGATGAAGCTGTTAAAGCAACAAACACTGAGATTATTTCTATAGAATTACCAAGAGATACCAAAGGTGGAGCAGGACATGGTAGTCTTATTTTGTTTGGAGCTGATGATGTCTCTGATGCACATCGTGCTGTTGAAGTTGCTTTAGGAGACTTAAATCGTACATTTGGTGATGTCTATGCAAACGAAGCAGGACATATTGAATTACAATATACAGCTCGTGCTAGCTATGCTATCAATAAAGCTTGGAACTGCCCGATGGGACAGGCTTTTGGCGTTATAGTTGGAGGTCCAGCTGCTATTGGCGTAGTAATGGCAGATACAGCTGTTAAAGCTGCTAATGTTACTGTATTAAGTTATAGTTCTCCAGCACATGGTACTAGTTTTAGTAATGAAGTTATTTTAACAATATGTGGGGATTCTGGAGCAGTTAAACAAGCTGTTATGGCAGCCCGTGAGGTAGGATGTAACTTATTAGCAACTTTAGGTAGTACTCCAGTAAGTTCAACTACCCCTTATATTATTTAAAGATAGGAGATGAGCATGAAATCAAAACGATTTGAAGTATTAAAAAATCGTCCTGTTAATCAAGATGGATTTGTTCAAGAGTGGGCAGAAGTTGGTCTTGTTGCAATGAATGGATCTAATGACCCTGTTCCTAGTATTAAAATTTCTAATGGTGAGGTTATAGAATTAGATGGCAAAAGCAAAGACAATTTTGATTCTATTGATACTTTTATAGCAAGATATGGTATTAATCTTAAAAACGCAGAAAAAGTGATGTCTATGTCTTCTCAAGACTTAGCTAAAATGCTTTGTGATCCTAACGTACTTCGTAGTGAAATTATACCTCTTACGACAGCTATGACTCCAGCTAAAATTGTTGAAGTTATGGGACATATGAATGTAGTCGAAATGATGATGTCTTTACAAAAAATGCGGGCTCGAAAAACCCCATCTAATCAATGTCATGTTACAAATATTAAAGATAACCCTGTTCAGATTGCTGCTGATGCTGCTGAAGCTGCATTGAGAGGATTTGATGAACAAGAAACTACTGTTGGTGTTGTTCGTTATGCTCCTTTTAATGCTTTAGGATTATTAGTAGGTGCCCAAACGGGTCGTCCTGGTATTTTAACACAGTGTGCTTTAGAAGAAGCTACAGAATTACTTTTGGGAATGAGAGGATTTACTTGTTATGCTGAAACTATTTCTGTTTATGGAACAGAAGATGTGTTTACAGATGGTGATGATACTCCTTGGTCTAAAGCTTTTTTAGCATCAGCTTATGCTTCTCGTGGATTAAAAATGAGATTTACTTCTGGTACTGGTTCTGAGGTACAAATGGGGTATGCTGAAGGTAAATCTATGCTTTATTTAGAAGCTCGTTGTATCTTTATTACTAAAGGTGCAGGTTCTCAAGGACTACAAAATGGATCTATCAGTTGTATTGGTGTTCCTGGAGGAGTACCTTCTGGAATTCGTGCTGTTTTAGCAGAAAATCTCATTACAACTTGTTTAGATTTAGAAGTGGCTTCTGGAAACGATCAAACTTTCTCACATTCTGATATTAGAAGAACAGCTAGAACCCTTATGCAAATGCTTCCGGGAACAGATTTTATATTTTCTGGATATAGTGCTACCCCTAACTACGACAATATGTTTGCTGGATCTAACTTTGATGCTGAAGATTTTGATGATTATAATGTGCTTCAAAGAGATCTTAGAGTTGATGGTGGATTACGCCCTGTCTTAGAAGAAGAAGTAGTTGCTGTACGTAATAAAGCCGCTCGTGCTTTACAAGTAGTATTTAAAAATCTTGGTCTTCCTGAAATCAAAGATGAAGAAGTTACAGCAGCTACTTATGCTCATGGTAGTAAAGATATGCCAGATCGTAATGTTGTTGAAGACCTTAAAGCTGCCCAAGATATGATTACAAATGGTACTACTGGGATTGACATAGTCAAAGCGTTACATCAAGGTGGATTTGAAGATGTAGCTGATGCTGTATTTAATATGCTCAAACAAAGAGTATCTGGAGACTATTTACATACCTCAGCTATTATTGACCGAAATTTTCATGTGATTAGTGCTGTTAATGATGTCAATGATTATAATGGACCAGGGACTGGTTATCAAATGAGTAGAGAACGTTGGGAAGAAATTAAAAATATTCCTAATGCTATTCGCCCTGATTCAATTTAAGGAGTATTTTTATGAACATGAATATCGATGAAAAAACTCTTCAATTTATTGTTGAAGAAGTTGTTCGTTCTATGGGCAATCCCTCTAGTAACACCCCATCACCTAGTAACACATCCGTACCAGCTAGTATTTCCTTTCAAGAAAAAGGTCACGCTCAACAAGGAATAGCTCGTGACGAAGTAATTATTGGGATTTCCCCAGCTTTTGGAATTCACCAAACGCAAACGATTGTTAAAATTCCTCATACTCAAGTACTAAGAGAAGTTATTGCAGGTATTGAAGAAGAGGGCGTAAAAGCTCGTATTGTTCGTTTTATACATACTTCTGATGTTGCCTTTATTTCTTATGCAGCAGCAAAATTATGTGGATCTGGAATTGGGATAGGAATACAGTCCAAAGGTACTGTAAATATTCACCAAAAAGACCTTCCTCCTCTCAGTAATTTAGAGCTATTTTCTCAAGCACCTCTTATAGATCTTGCTACATTTAGAGCTATAGGCAAAAATGCAGCTAAATATGCTAAAGGAGAATCTCCTACCCCTGTTCCTGTAAAAAATGACCAAATGGCACGTCCAAAATATCAAGCCGTAGCAGCTTTATTACATATTAAAGAAACAGAGCATGTAGTAAAAGACGCAAAACCAGTAGAACTTAGTTTTAACGGTTAATAGGAGTTAAAAAATGAATGAACAAGTTTTGGAACAAGTAATCAAGGAAGTTCTTAAAAATATCTCAACCCCTTCTAATGGTGGTTCAAACTCAAGTACTTCTACTTCATTTTATAAAGGATCTGATCTTACTAGTAAAGATTATCCCATAGGGGAAAAAAGACCTGAACTTATTAAAACTCCTAGTGGTAAACAATTAAATACTATTGTATTAGATGATCTTCTCAAAGGAAATGTGAAATCGGACGATTTTCGTATTACTGCTGAAACCTTAGAAATGCAAGCTAGTGTTGCTGATTCTGTAGGAAGAACACCTTTTGCTCATAATCTAAGAAGAGCTGGAGAATTAACAAGAGTTCCAGATGAAAAAATCTTAGAAATGTATAACGCATTGCGCCCTGGTAGATCCACCAAGCAAGAACTTCTTACTATTGGAGATGAACTAGATCGTCAATATTCAGCACCTATTACCGCTACTTTTGTGCGAGAGGCTGCTGATGTATACGAAAAACGTAATTATCTCAAAAAGTAAAGACTAGAGATGAAATATATTACGGGAATAGATATTGGAAACTCCACTACAGAAGTTGCACTTGCTAAAATAAACTCAAACAATCAAATAGAATTTATTTCTAGTGATTGGGTATTTACAACAGGCATTAAAGGTACTTCTGAAAATAAACATGGTATTTTTGGGGCATTAAAAAAAGCTCTAACTAAAGCGAATTTAGATTATAAGGATCTAAATTTGATTCGTATCAATGAGGCTGCACCTGTTATTGGTGATGTTGCTATGGAAACCATATCAGAAACAATTATTACAGAATCAACGATGATAGGACATAATCCTAAAACGCCTGGTGGTGTTGGTTTAGGTATAGGTAATACAGTATTATTCCAAGATTTATTTCAATATAGTCTTTCAAAAGATTTTATTATTGTTATCTCAAAAGAATACGGCTTTGAAGATATTGCAGAACAAATTAATAAAGCATCAGATAAAGGTATAGTAATTAATGGGATTATTTTACAAAGTGATGAAGGCGTTTTAGTTCATAATAGATTAAAGCGTCCCATCCCTATTGTAGATGAAGTAATGCTGATTGATAAAATACCCTTAGATATGCTTTGTACTGTTGAAGTTGCTCCTCAAGGTTCTGTTATAGAGACCTTATCAAATCCTTATGGAATTGCGACAGTATTTTCTTTAAGTGCAGAGGAAACAGTAAATATTGTTCCTATAGCAAAGGCTCTCATTGGCAATAGATCTGCGGTAGTGATAAAAACTCCAGCAGGAGATGTTAAAGAGAGAAAAATCCCAGCGGGGACTTTATACATAATAGACACAAAAAAAAACTATGAAGTAGGTATCAACGCTGGAGCAGAAGCTATAATGGAAACTATCTGTAAGGCAAAAAACATACAAGATATCAAAGGAGAGGCTGGTACCAATATTGGAGGTATGATAGAAAAAGTTAGACATACCATGGCAAATCTCATTAATAAAAATCAGCAAGATATCCAAATAACAGATCTTCTTGCTGTAGACACTTTTGTTCCTATTAATGTTAAAGGTGGTTTAGCCAATGAATTTTCTATGGAAAATGCTGTTGGTATAGCGGCAATGGTTAAATCAGATCGTTTGCAAATGCAACTGATTGCTGATGAACTCACCAAAGAGCTAAATATCCCCGTTGAAATTGGGGGCGTAGAAGCAGAAGCTGCTATTTTAGGAGCTCTTACGACACCAGGAGTAGACAAACCTGTGGCAATTGTTGATATGGGAGCTGGTTCTACAGATGCTTCTATCATTAATAAAGCAGGAGAAATTACCGCTATTCATTTAGCTGGCGCTGGTAATATGGTATCTTTATTAATTAATTCTGAGCTAGGGCTTAACGATATGGATTTAGCAGAAGATATTAAAAAACATTCTTTAGCTAGAGTTGAGAGTGTTTATCATATTAGATTTGAAGATGGTTCTGTTAAATTTTTTAACAAACCCTTAGATCCTAAAATATTTGCTAGAATTATTATTGTTCGTGATGAAGAGGACTTCGTTCCTATCTACACAGAACATTCTATGGAAAAAATTCGTATGGTGAGGCGTTCTGCTAAAGAAAGAGTTTTTGTAACTAATGCTATTAGAGCGTTAGAAATGGTTAGTCCAACGGGTAATATCAGAGATATACCTTTTATTGTATTGGTTGGTGGTTCCTCATTAGATAAAGAGATACCCCAAATGGTTACTGATAGTTTATCTCAATTTTCTATTGTTGCAGGTAGAGGTAATATTAGAGGGACTGAAGGCCCTCGCAATGCAGTAGCTACAGGCTTAATTTTGGATTATGTAAGAGGGGTTAAATAGTGATTTTAGGTGAAAAAATTCCGACAATCCTTATTCATATTACTTCTCAGTGTCCAGAATTTATATGCCAAGAAATTATGTGGGGTATAGAAGAAGAAGGTATCCCTTATGAATTAGAAAGATTAGAGTTTAACAATAATACCTTGATAACAGAGGCTCACAACAGTGCATCTCTTTCCTTATTAGATGTAGGAATTACGTGCGATGGGCAATATGTAGTAGTACATTATTCTAAATTACCTATTGATAATCCCATGTTTTTCCAAAAAATAAATAATAAAAAACAACTACGAATTATAGGTAAAAATGTAGCCTGCTTTGTGAAAGGTGTGCCATTTACATTTAATGAAATAGAAAATTAATAGTTTAGACTACTAAAGCCAAGTAGCTTACCAAAGATTGTTTAAAAAACTTTAATCACAAGACCAAATAAAGAATTAAATGTTTTTATCCCATTAAATAAATCGTAAAGGATTAATTATGACAGAACAAGAATTATATCAAATAGTTAGTCAAACAATTGAGGAATTATCAAAAGATACTAAAAAAAAAGATGACTTAGACTTAGACTTAGCAATGGATATTGCAAAAGCATGTATTCAAAAAGCTCAAGAAATTAATTTAAAAGCAACCATAGCAATTTGTGACCAACATGGAAATACTATTCTGTTTTATCGCATGGAAGGATCTTTACTCATAAGCTCTGAAGTTGCTCCTAAAAAAGCTTACACCGCTGCATCGCTTAATAAGAGCACAGCTGAATTAAAAAATTTTATGGATGAATATGCCTACCATTTAGATAAATCTACAGAAGGTCGTTTAGTATTTTTTGCTGGGGGATTACCCATTAGAATAGATAATAAACTCATAGGTGGATTAGGAGTTAGTGGTGGACTTCCAGAGGAAGATCAAGAAATAGCTTTATATGGATTAAAATCTATCGCTTTATCAGAATAAATATCAGGGATAAGATTATGGATCAAAAAGAATTAGAAAACATTGTGAAAAAAATTATTTGTACCGTATTGTCAGATGAATCATCAAATAATATTATCATTGGTAACAGTAATGGAGTTTTTAGTAGTATGAATGAAGCTGTTGAAGCAGCTCATAAAGCTCAACAAATTTACAGAGAATATTCTTTAGAACAACGTAAAAAAATTGTAGAAGGTATAAGATTAGGACTTAGACCCTACGTAGAAGAATGTGCTAAACGAGCAGTAGAAGAATCTAAAATGGGTCGTTATGAAGATAAAATCCAAAAAAACACTCTTGTATTGGATAAAACCCCTGGAGTAGAAGATCTTTGTACGGGAGCTTTTACAGGAGATAATGGTCTCACTTTGGTAGAACTATCTCCTTTTGGTGTTATTGGATCTATTACTCCTGTTGCAAATCCTACAGAAACAGTAATTTGTAATACCTTGGGTATGCTAGCGGGTGGTAATACAGTTGTATTTTGTCCTCACCCTAGTACTATTAATACTTCTGTATGGCTCATTAAACTGATTAATCAGTTAGGAATAGAAGCAGGCGCTCCTTTAAATATTATAACTACAGTAGATAGGGCTACCTTAGCATTACTTGATGAGATGATGATACATCCTAAAATAAACATACTTTGTATTACCGGTGGTACTCCTATTGTTAGAAAAGGATTAGCTAGTGGTAAAAAAACTATTGGTGCAGGATCAGGGAATCCTCCTGTTATTGTAGATGAAACAGCAGATATAGAACAAGCGGCAAAAGATATTTTCAATGGAGCATCCTTTGATAATAATATGCCATGTATTGCTGAAAAAGTCGTTTTAGTAGTAGAAGCTGTAGCAGATTACCTAATGTTTTGTTTAGAAAAAGAAAATGTATTCAAAGTGACAAATCTAGAAGATCTTAAAAAATTAGAAAAAACAGTTTTAACCGAAAAAGGTACTATTCATAAAGATTTTGTAGGTAAAAACGCTTTACATATTTTACAAAAATCAGGAATAGCTTGTAATTATGATCCTCGTCTTATTATTGTAGAAACTTCAAAAGATCATTTGTTTGCTGTAGAAGAATTGATGATGCCAATTTTACCAATTGTTTATTGTAAAGATTTCAGAGAAGCACTAGAAAATGCTATTATTTTAGAAAATGATTTTAAACATTCTGCTATGATGCACTCTAAAAATGTAGACCGTCTGACAGAAGCTGCAAGAAAAATCCAAACAACTATTTTTGTGAAAAATGCCTCTTCTTATGCTGGAATAGGTCTTGGTGGCGAAGGATATACATCCTTTACTATTGCTGGACCTACAGGAGAAGGATTAACCTCTCCAAAGAATTTTGTGCGCACACGTCGTTGTGTTCTTAAAAACGGTTTTTATATACGTTAATTTAGATAAAAAATAATAGGAGAATAATTATTCAATTATTAGAAATGATTCTATATTTACTAATGTAACCCCTTCTCTATTATCAATAATTTTAACTGTTTTAACATTATCTCCAATTGAAGTCACATATTTCCATACATCTATCATTGTAGATATTATTGCTAAGAACGGATAGTATTAACATCGGAGAATCCTCATTATTCTAATTTAGTTTATATTAAAACCTATATCTATAAATAATCAATCAAAAAAAAGCAATCCTACCCAAAAATTAATAGGGTAGGATTACTTTAATCCTGTAATTTTAGATTTTATATCAATCTATAGCCAATAGAAAAATTAATCATATATGCTTTGATAGGGGCTATCTCAAAAAAAGGTATTGTCAAGCTATGCTTCATATAAAAGTATACATTATTATCAAATACTATCTTTTAAAGCCTAATGGCAATAGCATCTCTACTCCACCAGCTAGACCTACAATATCATGTTCTTTATCTTCAAAAAATTGAACATCCATACCTATCCCTAATATATATATAAAATAGTTATAGTTACTTTTGGTATCTCCAAAAGCCATATTGAAAAATCTCATATTTCCATCAAATCCTATAGGTATAGCTGGTTGATAACCACTACTGACAAGAAATGACATCGTAAATTGAAATAACTCTAATGAAAAAATATAAGAAATAAAATCCCACTCTATTCCAAAAATAGCTGTCCCACCTATATTTACATTATTAAATTTTACATCATTTACAAATATAGTATCTCCTATATTAAAACCAAGCTCAACATAAGATTGCCCCAATACATGGATCTTTAGCTATAATTGGACTAGCTATCATTATTAATACTAATAAGTATTTTTTCATTTTCAATCTCCTTATTATTTATCAATAAAATATTATACATTATTAAATCAAAAAATCAATTATTTTGCAGTGTTTTTCTAGGCAAATTCTTGATATTAGTTATTTTGATCCTGCAATTTTAGATTTTATATCAAATTTACAGAACAATAATTTTAATTCCTATTGAATCAATAAATATTGTTCTACTTCTCTAATATCTAAAAACTTAACTTTTGTATTAGAGAATTCTTGATAGCATTCTTTAATATATACAGCTTGTACCATAGGACAACTTTTATCCTTATTCTTATGAAGGTAAATTTCTAAATCTTCAATAGTTACAAAAATTTTGTAAGATTTTCTCCCTTGACTATTCAAAATTTCGTAAATACCACAAGGTTTCTTATTTGTAAAATCCGCAGCTCTCAAATATAGTTTGGCAATATCCAAAGATTTAAAAGGAAAATTCCAACGCTGTCTATGTTTCTCATCTTTATTTATACACAGACACCTACCACAAGTTCCACATACATATTGCAGATGTTTTTCCAAGCAATTTTTTGGGTTTAATAAAGGTGTTATGTGATCTTTTTCACTGTAACATTCTATACATTCCATACAAAATCCTATATTTTTATTATCAAAAAATTTATTAATGATTTAACACTTTATCTAAAAAGTCTTTGGTACGGGTTTCTTTAGGGTTTACGAATAACTCTTTTGAAGGAGCGTCCTCTAGGATATTTCCCTCATCCATAAATAAAGTACGAGAAGAGATATTAGCCGCAAATCCCATTTCATGTGTTACCACAAGCATAGTCATGCCCTCTTGGGCGAGGTCTCTCATTACATCTAACACTTCTTTGACCATTTCTGGATCTAAGGCAGAGGTAGGTTCGTCAAATAACATAATATGTGGTTCCATCGCCAAAGCCCTAGCAATCGCTATACGCTGTTTTTGACCACCAGAAAGTTTATTCGGGTATTCATTGATTTTATCACTAAGCCCTACTCTTTCTAAAAGAATTTTTGATTTCTCTAAAATCTTATAATTAGGTATATTTTTTACCAAACGAGGAGCAAGAGCTAAATTTTCTAATACTGTTTTGTGAGGGAAAAGATTAAAGTGTTGAAACACCATTCCTACATTTTTACGAATTTCATTGATATCTACTATAGGATCACTAATATCAATATCTTCAATATAAATATGTCCTTGTTCAAAATCTTCAAGTTTGTTAATACAACGTAATAAAGTGGATTTACCACTACCAGAAGGACCTATAATGGATATCACTTCTCCTTTGGCGATTTGTGTGGAGACACCTTTTAGAACAAGTAAATCTCCATAACTTTTATATAAATTTTTTATTTTAATCACTGGCTTTAAAACTCTCTTCTATTTTTCTCATAAATTTAGTAAATGTTGCTATCAACACTAAGTAAATAATTCCTACTAATAATAATGGTTCTATCCCTCTATATGTTTGACTAGTAATAATATTAGCGGAACGCAGTAAATCTATACCTCCGATAAACCCCACAACTGAAGTCTCCTTAATAAGAGTAATAAATTCATTGACTAAAGTAGGTAGTATTTTTTTAACTACTTGAGGCATGATAACCTCTTTCATAGCCATCGGATAAGTCATCCCCAAGGCTCTAGCAGCATCCATTTGCCCCTTATCCAAATTGCTTACGCCTGCACGGATGATTTCAGCTACATAAGCCCCCGAGTTTAACCCAAAGGTAATTCCAGCAACAAAGAAGATTGGAACATCTCTCAATATTCCTACAAATACTAAGTTTGCTAGTATCATTAATTGGACTACTACAGGAGTGCCTCGAAAAAGATCAATATATCCTGTCGCAAATATATTAAAAGGATTGCACTTAGTATTTGGTATGGTAAAGGTTGATAACCTCATTAAGGCAAGTATAACCCCTAATACTACTCCTAGTATTGTTGAAAAAAATGTAACCCCAAGGGAAAATGATAGCCCTTGTATAATGTATTTATAACGTTCTCCATCTATAAACACATGTTTTAGTAATTCTAAATATTCCATGATAGTCCTTGTTTTTTAATCTAAATCAAATTGTAAATGATCTCTTTATTGTACCATGATTCTCAAAATTTTGTCAATGAAATTTATTAAAATACATAATAATCCTTATAAATACCCATAAAAAAACACCACCTCGATATGAGATGGTGTTTTATCATTATTTATATAGTATAATAGATTTAATATCTTTTTAACAAAATATCTCCTTTTGAAGCTGGTTTGCTATACTGTGAAGTTTTTTTAGGCGTACTTATACATAGATACTGTAATATCCTAGTAATAGCAGCATATCTAGTTTGAGTAGTACCGTCTACATCTACATAAGTAAATTTATATGATGCCTAAAAAGCACCCTAAATTAATAGGGTGCTTTTTACATGATTAGTTAGATAGTTATTGAGCTT
>CAMQSH010000045.1 GCA_947036575.1 uncultured Brevinema sp.
AAGGTCTAAACAAAGCTAATGCTGCTATTGATCGTAAAGTACTTGCTTGGTTATCAATTAATGATGCCCCTGCAATGAGTACTTATGTTACTTTGTCTAAAAAAACTCTTGGTGTATAATTTTTAATAAAATCATAGAGAATAAAAAAGCTCATCTTTGTAGATGAGCTTTTTTTGTGTTCATATTAATTGTTAGCCTCTTTTAGGCGGAGTTGTTATTGATGATCGTTTTGGGGCAGACACAGGCTTGTATGATTTTTGTCCAAACCCATGTTGTTTGTTACCACCGCCAGGGTTACTACTAAATCCAGGCTGTCCAAATTTTGGAAGTGATATTGGAGTGGTCTCGTTATTTTGATCTGACATAATAGTCTCCTTAGTGTTTTTATTTATTTAAGGAATACAGTATCTAAATGATTTGTAAGAGACACTCTTAACTCTTGTAATTCTTCTGCATAGGTTTCAGAATTATTTTTAGGGGTTCTATCATTAACAAAACGACCAAGATTAGACATGCCCCACCATTTTGCAGAGTCATTATCAAGTACTCTAAATGCGTTCATATAAGAATCCCAAGCTTCTTTATTAATAAGTCCATCTCCTACATCACCTCTTCCTCCACCTAAAAATCCAGCATTCATAATGGTAAATATAGCTCTTCCATCTAACAATCCTTTAGGACCTTTTGGTGTTGAAGTATAACCAAATCCAGAAGCAAATACTCTTTCCATATAACCTTTTACAATAGCATTAGGAGTATCGTGCCAATTAGGATAAGAAAAAACAATATAATCTGCTTGAGTTACTAATTTTTGTTCTTTTACTATTTCTGAAGGAGGTGTTCCTTTACCGTCTTTTTGGTAATAAAACTCTTCTACTGATAAAATAGGGCTCCATTTCATTTGATAAAGATCTCTTAATTCTACTTCAAAACCATTATCTTCAAAAAATTTCATAGAAGTATTAAGCATATCTGTTTGTACACTATAGTGCCTAGGATCTCCATGAACAAACAACACTTTTTTCTTAGCAGAATCAACAAATCCCTTAACTTGGTAAGTTGTAATAAGTTCCTTTGGGACTATAGATGCTGATGTAACTGTATCTGTAGAAATAGAAGCTGAACTTGTAACATCAGTAGACATGACAGTATCACTAACATTTAATTTTTTTCCCTTAAAATTAGCTCCAGAATCTTTGAGAGCATTTTCTACGGCTGTTAAAATTCCTTGACTGGATAGAGTAGCTCCACTAACAACATCAATATTAATATTATTATTAGCAACTATAGTCGCTGATATTTTTTCGAAAACAGGGAGAGCATACTCATCTGTTTCTTGAGATTCAAGAACGGTAATAGCTGTTATAAGCCCTTTTACTACAACAACACTTACTTTAACCTCTCCATTTCTTCCATTTCCAATACCTTCAAAACTTCCATTGATGTTCGGGTTTGCTTTGGGATTATTTCCACAAGAAACAACAGCCAACATTAACATAGAAAAAAATATTTTTTTAAACATCTTTATTCTCCTTATAAAATCATATCTTTATTATACAAAAAATTAAGACTAATTACAATGTTTAAGTATTACTTCTTTTTAGGGAGTTTAATGCATGCTACGCTACCCCCTAGCCAAGCACCCTACAGGTTAAAAATCCCCCTATTTTTGATATACGAAAATAAAGAGACTTATTAAAACTTACCATTATCAGATATTACCAGATGTATCGAGGGGTATTTGCCCATTTCTATTTTTTATGAAATACCTCTTGACAATAATTTCATTATAATTTAACACAATTTCTTAAAAAGCAAATAATAGTCTTTTATTCCTATCTCATGCTTTTAAAATAGTATTGAATTATCTTTAGATAATTCTTTTTTATTTTAAAGACACTTGTGTCACGCATGTTGATACTATTCTTATTTTTTTGTGCTAGATCCTTGCTTTAATACTCGTCAACAAGTAGATTTATATTAATCGCCCATAGGTGTTTGTATATTTTCAAAGTTGACGAGTATTAGATAGTAATGTCTAAGACTAGCTCTTTTAGGAAATTGTGTTAGCAAACCCTATGGGCATTTTGTATTTAGAGAATAGTGAGATAATAAACGAAGTGAAATTATCGGCTCTATTGTCTTTAGCTTTATAATCGTACTAATATTTATCCTTATTATAAAACCTTACTGGATTTGTTAGTAAGAAAAATTTATCAAAAATAGTGTTTTTTTGTAGATTTATTTGTATATTTAAATCGGAGCATTCAGTTTAGGAACGTGATCTTACTTAGAGATACCTTGGGTTTATGAAATTGGGGGGATGCTCCCTCCCTCTGGGAGTATTATATAAAATTCTTATTCAAAATAAAAGCTCCCTCTCTAAAGAAGGAGCTTTTTATTTTGTAATTTTTAGCTGTCTTATGTGTGCCGTACGCATGTACTACTTATTGAATGATCTTTTTCATCGTTGGGAAAAGAATCACATCTCTAATAGAAGGACTATCAATAAAGATCATCGTTAACCGATCAATACCAATACCAATACCGCCTGTAGGTGGTAACCCTTGCTCTAGTGCCTCAATGTAGTCTTCATCAAAGCCCATTGTTTCTTCATCCCCATTTTCTTTTCTAGTGATTTGATCTTCAAAAACTTGTTTTTGGGTAAGAGGATTATTTAATTCTGAAAACCCATTACAAATCTCCATTCCGAAAGCATAAGCTTCAAATCGTTCTGCTAAATCTGGATTGTCTGCCTTTCTTTTTGACAAAGGAGAAATCTCAGCAGGATAATCAAAAACAATAGTAGGTTCTATAATATTATCAGCAATAAGATGATCAAATAATACAGCTAATATTCCCCATTTACCCATGTCTTTTGAAACTTCAAGATGATATTTTTCAGCGATTTCTAGTGCTTGTTCTCTAGTAGTGATTTTTACTGGATCTATACCTTTTTCTTTTAGAGCATCAGAATAAGAAATTTCTTTCCATTGAGCAATATCGACTTCTGTACCTTGATAAACAATTTTGGTGCTTTGATTAAGAGAAAGAGCGACAGTTTGGACTAAAGAAAGAAACAAATCTGCAATACCCCTCCAATCAGAATAAGCATCATAAAGTTCAAGCATAGTAAATTCTGGATTGTGCGTGGAATCAATACCTTCATTACGGAAGTTTCTATTGATTTCAAAAACTTTATGCATTCCTCCAATCACGAGTCTTTTTAGATAAAGTTCTGGAGCAATACGGAGATAATAATCAGCACCAAGACTATTATGATGAGTAATAAATGGTTTTGCCGCAGCACCACCAGGAACAGGATGCATCATAGGAGTTTCAACTTCAAGAAAGCCTTGTTTGGAAAGAGTATCTCTAATAATATGAATTAATTTGGAGCGAATAATAAAACTTTCTTTAACATGAGTATTTGAAATAAGATCTAAATATCTTTTACGGTAGCGAGTTTCAATATCTTCCAATCCGTGGAATTTTTCAGGAAGAGGACGTAGTGCTTTGGTGAGGATTTGAAAAGCAGTCACCTGAAGGGTAGGCTCTCCTTTTTGGGTGAGGAACATTTTACCAGTAATAGAAACAATATCGCCTAAATCTAGTAATTTGTATTCTTCAAAAACCTGATCCCCAAGAATATCTTTTTTGAAATAAACTTGAATATCGCCATTTTCATCACGAATAGATACAAAAGCAGCTTTTCCAAAATCTCTTTTGAGCACGATACGACCAGCAACTGTACCCTCGATACTTACTTCCGTATCTTTAGTGAATGTTTGAACAAGATCTTGAGAAAAATGAGTTCTCGTAGTTTTGGCTTTAGATATAAAAGGATCGTGTCCTAATTGTTGCCATGATTCTAATTTTTGGAGACGAATACTGTGTTCATCACTAGGATTTTGGATGATTTCTTGAGACATATATGATCCTTAATAAATTTATTAATATATTATAGCAGAAAGGCTAATATTTGTCCAGTTACAAAAATTGAATATATAGTTATTATGAAAATATTTATTGCTAGATCTATAAAGTTGTTAAAGTTTTAGACGATGAGAAGTCGAAACTATTAGTAGAAATAATTGTTTAAATGGGGAGAAAAGTTATGAGACAAGGATTGTTTGTGCTTTCTTTACTAATATTAGTGGCATGTTCTACAGCAATAGCAGAAGATGATGCTTATTTACAAGGTGTTTGGGTATGGGAAAATGCAGATGTTACAAGTAGCAATCCAGTATTGAAAAAACATGTACTAACACTTCTAGAAGGTGAATATCAAGAAGCTTTTTTTGAGCACTCTATGCCAAAAGGTCAACAAGAAGGAACTTTATTGGCTAGTAGAAATGGTGATGGTGTTGAATTTGCAACTGTAGGTAATGTTCAAACAATATATAAGGGGATTTTATCGGGTAATCAATTAATGATTAATTCGATTAATGATAAAACTATTAATCCACCAGCATTATATATTAGAAGTTAATTACTATTAGTATAATATAAAAAACACACACTTAATAAGTGTGTGTTTTTGTTTTTAAACTTTTCAATTAAAACTGCTTTTGAAGGCAATAAGATTTTTTTTGAAAAACACTTTAAGCTCTTCTGTTACTTGAGTGATAGTACTAATTAATTTAACAGTAGCTAAAACATCATCGTTTTGTTCAGAAACACGAGGAACTTTTAAGATTAATCCCAGCAGTTCGTGTGTTAATTTAGTCATGTGAGTAGATATTTTTTGTTGTTGAGCAAGTTGTACTAGTTGCATATTGAAGGCACGAGTACATTCTATAAATCTGATACTATCATCTAAATTTAATTCTAATTTTATGTATTGTTCGATTTTAAGAAGATATGTAGGATCTATAGATACTTTTTGTTTGTGTTGAAAAATTGCTAATACCACAAGCCCCAAAATAATGAGAATGACTAAAAATATTATGATCATATTCATTAGATGAGATCTTTATAATTATTTTGAAGTTGGGTAATTAATTCTTGCATAGCTTGAGGATTGTCTTTGTCTACGATTAAAATATTATCTCCTGAAACAATCACCGCAAGATTTTGTACCCCAGCACAAGCAATATTAATATTTCTATCACTCTTAATCAAACATGAATTTGTATCTGATGTGACTATTGTTTGACCTAAACCTACATGGATATTTTCTTGAGAATCATTTGGAGAAAGAGCTTCGTATACAGATTGCCATGTTCCCACATCACGCCATAATGATGCTTCTAAAGGAGCTGAGTGTAGATTATAAGCACGCTCTGCGATATATTTATCAAAGGGAATAGAGGGAAGCTCTGAATATTGTGCTAAAAATTCCTGATAAGATGAATTT
Source organism: uncultured Brevinema sp. (assembly GCA_947036575.1). Classification (GTDB taxonomy): domain Bacteria; phylum Spirochaetota; class Brevinematia; order Brevinematales; family Brevinemataceae; genus Brevinema_A. The sequence continues at coordinate 5,360 of CAMQSH010000045.1, forward strand.
TTCCATAGTTGGTACATTGTAGGATCTATTTTTTCTAAAGCACAGCCTAAAGAATTAAGAGAAAATGCATAAATTCCAGAATTCCAAAAATATTTTTCTTCTTGAGGACCTTCAGGATCTGTTACCCAAGATTGATAATATTGTTCAGCAGTTTCTTGATTTGGTTTTTCTGTAAAACATCTAACTTTTCTAATCACTCCACCTGTGTGGAGATTCATATAGCCGTAGCCTGTCTCTGCTCTAGTAGGAATAATACGAAAACAAAGGATCTCATCACGAAGGTTGATAGACAAATTTGGGTGATAATCAGTTATATAATGATCGGATGGAAAAACATAAATTCCTTCTTCTTCATCTATGCCTAGTTCCATTAATTTTTTAGTAGCTAATAAAATCGCAGGAGCAGTGTTTTTGGCTTCAGGTTCAGAAATAATTTCGTTTAATAGGGATGTATCCCAATATTGTTTGAGGATATCTTCTTGATTTTGTGCCGTCACCAAAAAAAGATCTTTTGGATCAAATCCTAATCCAAGCGTTCTCTCTATAGTAAGTTGAAGAAGATTTTTTTGATCACCAAAAGGAGACACAACTTGTTTAGGTGTTTGAGATTTGGAAATAGGCCAAAGTCTAGTTCCTTTTCCCCCAGCAAGTAATAAAGCTTTCATAGATGCACCTTATTTAATTATTTATAATAATTTATTTATATTATTCTCTGATGAAAATAATTTGTACGACAGTTGTGATAACACTTTGATCGGGATTACTAGTGGTACTCATTTGATGAGAAAGGACTTTAAATCCTTTTCTGTCGTTTTCTTTGAGCGCAGCCTCTATTTTTTGAGCCATTGCAAAACTAGATTTTAGTTCATAGTTCCAATTCAATACTTTATGTTCAGCCATGGATAATCCTTAATTTATACTATTTTTAGTCTTCTTTGATAAAACAAGTTGTCATTTGATGAGAAAACAAGCTATAACTATTTTGAATATATTCGTTTATTTCCTCTTCTACCATGATACTGAATTTTTCTAGATTCTTCAAACCTCGTGGACTCAAAGTTTCTACTCTATATGCTGGCATTGTTAATTCCTCTTGATTTTATAAATATTTAAAAACATTTTCTGGACTTAAAAACCTTCTTTGACAAAAATAATTTGCGTTGTTATTAGCAAGTAGTCTTGTGGTGAATAATTAGAATTCTTAGACGGATGATTGGTATATGTACTAGTACTTACTTGGTGAGATAAAACCTTAAATTCATTTTGAATATATTCGTTTATCTTCTCTTCAATTTTATTATTGAATTCTCCTTCGTTCCCCTCTAAATATCTAGTGGTAAAGGTTTCTACTCTATGTTCAGGCATATTAAGTCCTCTCTATTTTATAAATATTTATATTAATTCTTTTAATAATAACTTATTTGTTTTTAATGTCAATAATTGTTTTAACAAAAGAATCAAATAAAGGGTGTGCTTTTAAAGGAGAAGATAAAAATTCAGGGTGATACTGTACACCAATATACCAAGGATGATCTACTAATTCCACAGATTCCACAAGGTTTGAAGGCCCTCGTCCTGAGATTATCAATCCAGCTTTTTCTAATTGTTCTGTATAGGTTGGATTCACTTCAAAACGATGTCTATGTCTTTCACTTATGGTAGCAGTTCCATAAATCTTAGCAATATGAGATTTAGCTTCAAAATTAGTAGTATAAGCACCTAGTCTCATTGTACCACCGAGCTCTTTGATGTTTTTGAGATTGGATAACATTTCGATTACGGGATTAGGAGTATTAGGGGTAAACTCCACAGAATCAGCATCAAGTTTGAGAATGTTACGAGCATACTCTATAACCATACACTGTAATCCTAAACAAATACCAAAAGTAGGGATTTTGTTTATTCTTCCATAAGCAAGCGCTGCTATTTTACCATTAATTCCTCTTGTACCAAATCCACCTGGTACAAAAATTCCATCAGCTTTAGCGAGAAGATCAAGTACAGTTTTATCGTTTTGTTCTAAAGCTTCAGGATCTACATTACAGAGATTTATTTTATGTTTGTGATTATATCCAGCATGGTCAAATGCTTCGACTACGGATTTGTAGGCATCACTCAATTGTAAATATTTTCCTACAAAAGCAATATCTATAGTTTCTGTAGATTCTTTGATATTTTTAACAATAGTCTTCCAAGGAGAAACATCAGCTTTTTTAAGAGGAAGATCCAAACGATCTTCTATCCTTTCTAACACTTTTTCTTGTTGAAGGGTCAAAGGTATTTCGTAGATACTGTACTCTGCATCAGGAAGAGAAATAACAGATTCTTTTTTTACATTACAAAATAAAGCTAATTTATCTTTTATATCATCGGAAATAGCTTCTTGAGAACGACATACAAGCATATCTGGGTGAATACCTTCTGACATTAATGTTTTAACAGAGTGTTGGGAAGGCTTTGTTTTATGTTCTCCACCAGCAACCATAGGAATTAATGTTAGATGAATAAACATCACATTTTCTTGTCCTTCTTCAAGAGCAAATTGTCTAATCGCTTCAATAAAAGGAACACTTTCTATATCTCCAACAGTACCACCAAGCTCTATAATACAAATATCAGAATTATGTTTGTCAAAAGCTCTAATACGTCTTTTAATTTCATCAGTAATATGAGGAATTACTTGTACTGTTTGTCCAAGATATTCGCCTCTACGCTCAGATTCAATGACTTTTAGGTAGACACGCCCTGTAGTAATGGCAGAATCTTTTGTAGTTTTTATTTGTAGAAATCGTTCATAATTTCCAAGGTCAAGATCTGTTTCAGTCCCATCATCACAAATAAAAACCTCACCATGTTCATAAGGACGCATCGTTCCTGCATCTACATTAAGATAAGGATCGATTTTCATCATGTTTACAGAGTATTTTCCTGCTTTAATAAGTGCTCCTATCGCTGAGGCGGTAACACCTTTTCCCAACGAAGATACAACTCCACCTGTTACAAATATATACTTTGACATGATAAACTCCTGTTCAAATTTTAACATATTTTCAGTAGATTTACAATAAAATAGATTGTATAATTTGTAGAAAAATATATAATGTTATATAATATACATATAATATAAAATGGAGATGAAATGAAAATTCATGTAATTCTTTTTAGTATATTGTTTTCCATCAATTCTGTTTCTCTTGCTAATGAAAAAAAAATATCCATTAAACTAAATCCTTCAGGTAATACTCCTTTATCAGCAGTTCTTATATTACCTCAAACAAATACCACTCCTATAACTATTATTGTTCAAGGTAAAGAAAGAACACATTCTATCGGAACAGTTTATTTTTCTAATTATGGAACAGAGATTCCTATTCATGGCTTATACGAAAATTATACGAATAAAGTGGTTGTACGACAAAAAGATTCTTCTAAAATTTATAAAATAGTCACAGCAAAATTAGATCTTAAAAATCCAAATAAATCAAATGAACAAATGAAAATTACTACTAGGATAACCAAAAATATTCTACCTCGAGACTCGTTGTTTGATTATGATTTATATTTTTCTAGCCTTCCCAATGGAAATGAAGTAATAGGCTTTGATAAAAAGGGAGATATTCGCTATCTTTATCATAACAAAAAAGAAAGCCCTACTATGATAAGAATGGAAGCAGATGATAAAAAAATATATTTTATATATATTACAAATCATAAAAAATATATAAAAAAAGACTTGTTGGGTAATGTTGTATTCAGTAAAGAATATGATGTGCATCATGAATCTGTAGATATCGGTGCTGGTCGAGAAGTGATTCTTGGTAACTCTCAGTGGGGCTGGGAAGATATGGTTTTTGAATTGGATAAAAACAAAGATATTGTTAAAACATTATCTATTGGAGATTTGATAAGAGAAGCCACCTCTAAAAAAGATCAAAAATTATTAAAAGATTTAATTTATGATGATAAAAACATCTATACTGATAAAAGAAAAAACAAACGTATTGATTGGGCTCATGGTAATTCTTTAGTATATGATAAAAAAAATGATCGATTATTTGTATCATTAAGACATTTGGGTGTACTTGCTATAAAATATAAAGAATGGAAGTTAGAATGGTTTTTAGTAAATAATGATCTGAAAACAGGAGAAGGTATTGAGTATGGTAAAAAACCAGAAGACTCTTTATATTTAATAGACATTCCTTCTTTACAACAATATAGAATGCAAACCCCTAAAGATTTTGGATCACAAGGGCAACACGCCTTATTTTTGAAAAAAAATGGTAATATTATCTTGTTTGATAATAGATCTCAAGGACGAACAAATACCAATGGATCTCGTGTTTTAGAGTATTCTTTTGATCATAAAGCTAAAAAAGCAAAAGTTGTTAGAGAATTTGTAGATTTTGATAGATCTTACTCTCAGTATGTGGGCGATATAGATTTATCGGGACAAACTTTAGAAAACTGGCTGATTTTTTATGGACATAGTTATCCACGTCGTGTTATAGAATTATCTCCAAAAAATGAAGTTTTATTTAGAATGGATATTAAAATGTCGGGGATGCTTTATAGAGTAGACAAGTTTCCCCTCTATCCTTATCGTAACAAAAAAAAGAAATATAGCTTAGATTATAGAGAAGATCTTCCCCCAAATAAAAGACCCAGTAGAAATCGTAAAAAATAATATTATTACTTTTAAACCGAACCCCTTATCTATAAAGATGAGGGGTTTTCTAGTTTTATCTAGTAAAATTCAGAGATAAACACTTGACCTGATACAAAATCCTTATTATTATTATTTGTATCCTCATTTTCAATATAGAATAAACATATATTTATAAATAGAGAATAATACAAGGAGTTTGGAGATGATTAATATTGATTTATTAGGATTTTTAAAAGATATAAAAGATAATGCAGATAGAAAAGAACAAGAGCAAGAACTGTTTGAATCCGTAAAAGAATTGATAGTGGAATTTATAGAATTTTTACTGAGTGATTCGGAAGTAAATAATCAAACAAATTATAATACGGCACATATCATTGCACGATTGAAAGAATCTGGTCAAATAAACTATACAGACCAAGGTCAAGCTCATGAAAAAATCATTAATATGGCTTTGCACACATTAAAAGAACAGTATAAACTTACTAAAAAACAAGTATCTTCACTGATGAACATTGTATCCGATATAAGTCCCTCTATTGTTCAAGACGTTTGTTTAGAAAGTCCTGAACAGTTATATTTTATTATTTTAGATGATAAAAAAGAAACACTAATCCATCAAGAAAAACTACCCTATAATAAATGTTTGAAGCCTAATACTAAAGAAATTATCAAAAAAATATACAATGAAATTAAAGTCGGACAATGGGATAATTTTATAAACACATCCATTAAGGAATTAGGATAGTCAAAAATATAAAGACCATCTGTTAGGATGTTTGCAACATACTTATTTATAATTAATTTTTATACAGTCTATAACTAGACATAAAAAACCCTCTCTAACAACTGCTATGAGAGGGTTTTTATTTATAATTACCAGTGGGAGCACCTACTATAGTGCGATGTTAATTAAAAAATTTAAAAATTATTTGCCGAATACATAACCTAAACTTACGGTTAGATTGTATGCCATATAATTTTGTTGACTTTCTTTATATCCGAATGCACTTCCATCTTGTGTAGATGTAGTATTATTTCCTTCTATAGTTTCTTTAGATTCTGTGCTTTGTTTACCAAGAGCAAAATCTAAGCGATGGCTAAATCCAAGTGAAAATCCATTATCAAAAATATATTGTGTTCCTAAAGGAAGTTCAATACCTACGAGAAAACTATTACCAGTTTTCATATTTTCAGAACTAGTAATTTCACCTTCTTTAAAAGAAATTTTGTTATTTCCTGTTAAATATCCTAGATTTAAACCTAAAACATTAACCATCAAACGTCCTTCTCCAATTTTGCCACCTAACATATAAGTAGATCCTACAGAAAAACTAGTGGTATTCAATCCCATGTTCATACCTTCTGGAAGTTCAAATTCTTCCCCACCTATTTTAGAAATAGGGCTGAAGTTCATACCAAATCTAACTTTGGTATCAAAACCATGGATCAATGATCCTTGACTAAGATAAAGATATCCTAAAGTAACGTCAAAACCACCACCGAAGAATTCTTGCTTGGACTGCTTTTTCTCATCAGCAGTGTAGTCTCCATTAGCACCTGTAGTGGTGTAATTCATATTACCACCAACAGTAGCTTGGAAGTTGTGCTGTCCAACGGCAGCAAAGTTAGCAGATGAGATTAACATCATCGCTAATAAAAGTACTAAATTTTTCATAGTAACTCCTTTTTATTTTTGCTTACATTATATATAATGTAATACATTTTATTAAAAACAAAACATATACCCAGCTCACCTATAGAGTTTTAGGGGATATTTTAGAAAAAAACCTAAAACAAAAATTGCTCACTGGGTTATATGTGTTCACCCTCTGAGCTTATAGAAGTTTACTACTTGCACATGGACGTAAAAACCACAATGAGCGATTTTTTCGCTGTTTCAAGGTGCAAATAACTAACAATACTACTCACACACTAATTTGGAGTATGTGCAAGTAGTATTTAATCAGGGGGAACGATTATATTATAAGGTGTTTAATTTGGGTGTTTGATTTGTTTTCTAAACAAAAAAGCCCATAGAATTTGTATTTGCTAACAACTCTTATAGATAAAATCTAAATATTTCTACTCAGTACTTACACCAAAAAATCATACAAACGCCTATGGGCAATTAATATAAAGGTACTTGATGTAAGTACTAAAAACAAATATCTAGACACAATTCTTGTATTTAAAATAAAAAAAAGATTTCCTACACAGAAAACCCCTATCTTAAAAACACAAGATAGAAATATAATATAGATTATTTCTAATCTATAAGAGATGTTAGCAAGAATAGTATAGAGTATAATAAAATTATTGTCAAGAAAAATTTTTGAATAGTGAAACTCGCCTCACGCTTGAGATAAATAATGAAGTAATGTATAATATAAACAAATAAAATAGGAGTTTGTCATGAAAGACCAAATTTTACTTTTCTTTAATTCTACTCTCTCTGATATCACAATAACAAAATCAGAAGATGTTTTTAAAATAACTATTCAAGACGATGTAATTACTTTAGAATTTAAAGATAGAGAATGTGCTATTGATAGGTACCCTAAAATGGAGAAAATGTCCCACAAAGTGGTATCTTATGATTTGGGGACTGATAAATTTTTTACAGCTCAAAAGGGGCTCTTTAA
>CAMQSH010000046.1 GCA_947036575.1 uncultured Brevinema sp.
TTTGACATCTTTAAAAACAGAAATGAGGTACTCTAAAAATTGTGGACTACCAGCCAAAACAGTAGGTTCATCAAGATCAAATGGATCTCCATTAAGGTTGGCAAGTTCTCCTCCTGCTTCACGAAGAATCAAAGCACCGCCAGCCATATCCCAAGGCATTAGTCCAATTTCGGATAGACCATCAATACGACCGCAAGCTATATATGCTAATGAAAGAGCAGCACAACCAATACGACGAATAGTACGAACTTCTCCATAAAGTCTATTAGCAGCTTCCATAAGAGGTTCTCTTAATTGAGGTTCTCTACGGAGTCCAAAACCAATATAGGCTTTTTTTAGAGAGGTAAGCTCGGAAACAAAAATTCTTTCTCCATTGAGAAAAGCTCCCATATCTTTGGCTGCATAAAATTCTTCATCCATAATAGGATTGTTAACAATACCAACTACCAATTCTCCAGCAATTTCTACACCTATCGTTACAGCAATAAGAGGAATGCGTCTTGTGAAATTAGCAGTACCATCAATAGGGTCTACAATCCAACGTACTTCTGAAGTTGAATTATTATCTCCGCCTTCTTCTCCTAAGATCGCATGATCAGGAAAATGAGCAAGAATAGTTTCTCTAATGACTCTTTCTGCAGCTCTATCAGATTCTGTGACAGGATCTATATCATCTTTCCATTCGACACGTTGATTTGAATTGAATCCTTGTTTAATAACACGGCCAGCTTCCCAAGAAGCGATTCGAGCGACATCTAAATAACGTTGAATTTCGTTATATTTTTTTATGTCCCCACGTTGCAATTTTTTATCCATAATAATACTCCTGGATTATTTGTTATTTCCCTAATTTTAATTAAAGTATACCATTCTCTTTTAAAAAGTCAATACTATTTTAGAGATATTTTTCTCTGATTAAATTTATTTTTAAATCTTGGTTGACATTTCTTCCAAAAAAAGCTATGATAATTTATTATTATAAAGCGAATAAGCTTAGGGGAATTATATGAAAAGATTACTGATGTTAGTATGTTTACTAACAATGTCTCAGATGGAGACTTTTGGACAAGAAATTGCAACACAAACACCAGAAGTAAAAAAATCTGGATATAGACCACATTCTATAGGAATTACACAACGTTTTGGTGGAGGACGGGTTTGGGCAAAAGGATTAGGAGCTAATTATCATCAAGCTCTTTCTCTTACAACTCTTGATTTTTACACAGAAAAAAGAAAAGGAAAATCTCAATACAGTCCATTAGTACAGTTACGTATTACAGCTCCTATGGGATACCTATCACTTACCTCTGATAAATCTAAAGCTTTAGAAACGTTAGATAGATTAACAATAGATACTTATGGTCCTTTTATCAGTAGTTTTAGTGCTGGATTCCTTTTTGGTGGATCTCAGTATCTTTTTGACAAGCGTAGTAAAGAAACAGGAAAAGGTTGGTCTATGTTACTGAATGGAGGATTTATCATAAATATTTATTCAGTAGAGTCGATGGATTATATGATGCTGAAATCACCAATTTCTTTTGGTACAGAATTATCTTTTAAGCCTGTTTATAACTTTTCTAAAAATATTGCAGTGACTTTTGGATTTGATATAGGATATGAAATATCATTTAATCAACCAATAGTTATTAATGATAATCTTGAGGATTATTTTTCAGGTCCATCTATGGGTGATAGGTTCCAACATGCTTTGACTTATGGATTTAGCGTAGGTGTATTATTTTAATATTCTGAAAATTGAAAATAATAAACCCCCTTCTTTGATAGAGGGGGGGTTATTTGTATATACAAGGATATTTTTCTCTGATTAAATTTAAAGATAAAAATATCTGTCTTAGGCTTTACAAATCACATATTTTTTCCTATAATGTATATATATATTTAAATATAGAAACTAAGAAAACAATCTCATGGCTTGTATTATGCTAACTCCTTGTTTTTTATAGGAGCATTTTATGTATAAAAGAAGTTTTCTTAAAAGAAGTTTTCTTAAAATAATTTTAATGTCTTTAATGTTTATGAGTTGTACGATAATTCCTTCAGAAGCAGTATACACTGCTCCATGGAATGGTTTTACGAGTACAAAACCCCCTCAAGTTGATGGTGTCTATATAATCACAACTGGTGAACATCTTGCTTGGCTAGCACTTATAATAATAGTAGAAACTAAAGTTCGTTTTGATGCTAATATAGATATGAATAACAAAAACTTTGATGGGATAAAACACTTCAAGGGAACAATGGACGGCAATGGTCATTCAATCAAAAATCTAAAAATAGATAATCCTACTGGTAATGCAGGATTGATTCATGTGTTGACAGGTGATGGTAGTGAGATCAAAAATCTTACTATAGAAAATGGTAGTATAAAAGGGGAAAAAGATGTTGGTGCATTTGTTGGTACGAGTAAAGGATCTGTTACACTCACAGGTCTTACTAATAAAGCCTCTGTAGAATCACTTATGGGGAGTGCTAGTGGTATTATTGCTGTCACTGATCTTTTGAGTCCTTCTACTATAACGATCATTAAAGATGTTAAAAACTTTGGAGCTATAACTGGCAATCCATATGGTGGTGGGATTATTGCCAGGACTACAACTGAACTAATGATAGACAATGTAGAAAACGCTGGAACTATAAATAGTCAAACTTTTACAGGGGGTATTGTGGGCTATGTGACTAAAACAGTAAATATTAAAAATGCTGCTAACACTGGTAATATAAGTGTTAACGCTACTAGTAATATTGGTCATGTTGGTGGGATGATAGGTCAAGCAGCTCCTATTGGTACAGTAAATATTGAGAATGCTGAAAACTCTGGTAATATAAGTGTTACTGGTACTACTTCTACTTCTACACTTACTGGTGGGATGATAGGCTCTTTTGTAGGGGGTATTACGGGCTTTGTTCGTATTAATAAAGCTAACAACTCTGGTAATATAAGTAGTACTAGTGCTGGTGGGATGATAGGCAGGGCTGTTATAACAGATGATGCTGTTATTCCTAATATAGTAGATATTGAGAATGCTAACAACTCTGGTAATATAAGTAGTACTGTTGGAGCTGGTATTGGTGGGATGATAGGTCATACTGAGAGTAAGAATAGAGTCACTATTATTAATACATCTCATAGTTACAAAGTTCAGGTATTAGTTGCTATTGGTCTAGCTACGATAAATAATAGTTATTTTTTGAAGAGTACTCCTGGTGATACGACACTAACTGCTGAGCAATTCAAAGAGCAAGATAGTTTTGAAGGGTGGGATTTTAACACTATATGGAAAATGGGTGATAACTATCCTGTATTAAGATAAAACTAAATCATTAGATAACCAAAAACACCTTCTATAGTAGAGGGTGTTTTTCTGTAGTAATAAAGAAAACATCTTGACAAAATAATAATAACATGTTACGATTATTTATCATATTATATCTTAATACTCAGATCTAAAAAGGTAAAGTAATTAAAGAATATCATATTTTTTAATAACGATGATTCTTATTTTTATAGGGATCTTTTTTTTATATAATACAAATAAATTCTTAAAGGAGAAACACATGAGTACACCATTTATTACTGATCCATGGGCTAAGATGACTACTAGAAATGGATTTCAAGGAGATGAAATAATTTCATCTTTACAAAAGTCAATACGTAGAGGATTAACGGAAGAGGCTTGTCAATTCGCATATGAAATGTATATAACTTCTCCACAAATGGAAGAAAAATTATGGAGAAGATTAATCGCTATTTCTGTAGAAGATATTGGTATGGGTGATATAAATGCTAGTCAAATTATTAATAATTTGAGCCAAATGAGAAATAATTTTGCTTATAGTGATGGTGATAGAGCAATTTTTTTCATTCATGCTATTAGATATCTTTGTGAATGTGAAAAAGATAGATCTACAGATCTCTTAAAAAATATTATTATAAAAAGTTTTGCAATGGGTAAGATTCCTACTATTCCAGATTATGCACTTGATAAACATACTGTTCGAGGAGCTGCAATGGGCAGAGACTCTTTTCATTTTTTAAATGAAGCTAGTATGGTCATACCACAAAAGAAAGTTTCCAATAACTACAAGGAACGATATAATAAAATTTTAGAAGAATATGATCCTAATAAAGTTGTTCCTTCTGCATTTAAATTCAATACATGGCAAGAATAAATAGGGGTTTTTAATGAAAAATTTTATGGATAGATTGTTAGTTTTTGGAGAGATGATAGGTAATCAACGGCATTTACGCTCTATTTCTACAGGGATGATGATGACTTTACCATTCATGGTAATTGGAGCTTTTTTCTTAATTATTGCGAATCCCCCTATACAATTGGATTTAGTAGATATTAGTACTTCTAATATTTTATTACAGATATTGATAAATTGGAAACAGTTTACTATTAGCCACTATGATGTGCTGGTTACCCCTTTTAATATGACAATGGGAATGATAGGCTTGTTAAATGCTTTTACTATTGCCTATACCCTTGCTCAAGAATATAAGCTCAATGCCGTAATTTCAGGGCTTATTTCTACGATTATATTTTTAATGGTTGTTGCCCCTATAGAAAATGGAAATATTGCTATAGAATATTTAGGCACTAATGGATTGTTTACAGCGATTATTATCTCACTTTTATCTGTTGAAATTACTAAATTTATAAAAACCAAAAAAATAGAATTTACTCTTGATGCTTCTATTCCTCCAGCAATAGGCGTGTTTATTAATTCATTATTACCATTACTACTAAATATAATAGTAATATATGGGATTAATCTAATTGTATTAGCTACAACAAAGGTTACTTTTCCTGTATTTATTATGAATTCTTTATCTCCTATATTATTTGTAGGTAATAATTTATTTGGATATATAGCTATTTTAGTATTTGGAAATATTCTATGGCTTTTTGGTATTAATGGCACTTCTATTATATTTCCTATTCTTTTTTCTTTAGGAATAAATAATACGGGAATTAATGCAGAATTATTTAATAGTGGTCAAGAACCAAATATGGTAATGAATCTGCAAATGTTTAGATATTATGCGTTGGGTGGTGCTGGTAATACATTAGGGTTGACATTGTTAATGTTAAAAAGTAAAATTTCTCATATGAGAACTATAGGAAAGTTAGCGATTATTCCTGGAATTTGTGGAATTAATGAACCTATTATTTTTGGAATGCCTATTGTTTTAAATCCAATACTTGGTATACCATTTATTCTAATGCCTATTGTAACTTCACTTATAGGATTTTATGCTCAAGAGTTTGGTTTTGTTTCTTTAGGATATTTAGTTGACCCATCTTTCACACCATTTTTTATTCAGATGTTTTTATCTGCTTTAGATTGGAAAAATGTAGTATTATCCTTTTTTATGGTTTTGGTTAGTGTTATAGTTTATTTACCATTCTTTAAACTCTATGAAAAACAAATTTCTCATAAATAATTTGCTTAATCTAATTTGTATATACAAAAACCCCACTTCATATAGAGGTGGGGTTTTCTTATATTAATATTCTTAAAAATTATTGAAATTTAGGGAAAAGACTAAGCACATCTGATAATACATGACATACACCTATTAATACTCCATAAATAATAATAGCATAAGAAAAGAAATTACCTTTGTAAGCAGAGAACTCAACATCTTTATTTTGTTTTCTAATAGTAAGTAGCATAAGTCCAGGAATGATTAATGCCCAAATAGCACTGAATAATCCAGCCCATGCAATAGCACTAATAAATCCATTAGGGAAAAACAAACCACCTATTACAGGTAATGTGAAAGTAAGTAAGGTAACTTTGATTTTACCAACGAGTTTAGAGTCGTCAATTTTTAATAAATCAGCAATATAATCGTATAAGCCTAATCCTACTCCTAAGAAAGAAGTTGTTAGAGCAAAGAAAGCAAACATATCTAATGATTTTTTAATGAATGAGCTTGCTGCTCCAGCTCCAGCATATTTTAATAGTACATCAACATTTCCACCTTCAGCAATAACAGATCTAAAAGTATCTCGGGAAACATTTCCTTGAACTAATAAAATCCATAATAAATAGATAACAACACTAATTAAAGAACCATATAAAAAACATTTAACAGTACGATTTGGGTTTTCTTTCCCAAAATATTTAACTAAACTAGGGACACAATTATGATAGGTAAAAGAAAGCATATAGGTAGATAATGCCATCCAAATAAAAATACTTTTATTATCTCCAGATTGATCAAATAAATTTAGAGGCGAAATACTGACTGTCATACCACTCATAGAAGCAACAAAAGCAACTCCCAAACCTACCATCATAATAGATGCAACTTTATCCACAGCAATAGTACCGATAAAGATCACAGTAATCAAAGATAAAGAAAAGAGCAATCCACTAAGCATTGTATTGGAAGGCATACCTAAATTTGATAAGTAATAATTAACAGTAGAACTGCCACCACTTACATAAGCATACAAAACAATATAGAGGACAAAAGCAAAAGAAACACCATTAATAACATTCCAAACTGGACCTAAGGTATTCTTTACTAAAGAATTAAAGTTAGCACCAACTTCATAATGAAGATTAACCTCTAATATCGCACGACTAGAAAGATAAGTCATCCCCCAAGAAATTAACATAAGCAATATAGACCAAAAAACCCACATTCCTGCAGAAATAGTTGGTAATGCAAGCATTCCAGCTCCAATTGCTGTTCCAGCAACAATCATTGTACCACCAAAAACCGATGGTTTTGCTAATGATTTAGACATAATATCCTCCTAAATATTTCTAAAATTATGTTCACTTTAATATAATTTTTATTTGTATTTATTTTTAAACCAAAGAATTTATTATATAAAAAAGCCACCTAGAATTAAATCTAGATGGCAGATAATATACCATTAGTGATTTAATTCTTTTAACATATGGGTGTTCCAAAAAAATAGAAAAAACTAAAAAAAGTTTGCTTATTAATCACAATAATTTCCTTGATATTTTATTTGTATTAATGGGGTATAAAAAAAGCCACCTAGAATTAAATTCTAGATGGCAGATAATATTTATCTAATTATACCATTGATAATTTAATTCTTTTAACAGAGGGAGTTTCAAAAAAATAGAAAAAACTAAAAACGGTTGATTTGTTAATCACAATAACTTTCCTTACAATACACTTGCTTAATGCTATTATAAAATATTTTTAATGATTTGTCAAGAACTTATTTTAAATTATGTCCAACAAAGCCAATTAAAGTTCCTAGTACTATAGCATTAGTCAAAATAATAGGTACTGCTTTTTTGTCACCTTGGGCAACAAGTACTACAATAGGAATAGCCATCATAAAGGCAATAAGCCCACCTTCAAGCCACCAAACTATATTTGGTAGATCGATATTGATGATGATTACGGATACAAAAAGATATTGTAAAAACGCTGATATGCAATTACTCTTGGGTAATTTTTTGATAATCATGGGAATAATGTCTAATATCCCAGCGATAACTCCAATAAAAAGAGATAGTAAAAGTGTATTCATATTTATACTCCTATACTTGGATTTAATGATTACCAAGGTCTATCTTCATAAATTTTATTCCAAGAATATACCATCTTTGTAAAACCTAATTGTATTTGGCAGTCATTATAATGTGACTTATGATTATACTCCACACAACCATTAAAAAGAGCCCCAAAGTTCCCTGCATAAAATTCATCAATAAACTCAAATTTCCATTTTCTATTATTGAGATTTTCAATAAATTCTTCAAATTCTACATATACTCTTCTTGTAAGTAAAAATCTTTAAAAATATAAATATTATTTATATCGAAGTCTACAAAACGGATGGTAGCCTTATCTGTACGCAAAATTTGGTGAAAAGGATTTTGTTGATTTTTCTCATTTATCCAAAAACCATTGTCATCAAATTCGATAATAAGATCATCTCCTTCTACTGTTGCTTTAATAATATAGCAATCGTGTAAAATGATATTTAGATAGTCATTTTCAGATGTGAATTTCCAAATATTTAGAAACTATCGGGACTAACAAGCATAAGAGTTTGAATCCTAGCAGCTTTTTCTCTTTCTATAAGTGTCAACAAAAAAGGAACAGTAGATGCTTGACCAGCTGCAACAGCAATTTGATCCATTTTTTTGAATACATCAACAACTTGAAGATCATCTTGTAAATTTAATAATTCAGCTGCTGTTTGGGGTGGCATTCCTGAAATTTGTGTAGCGACATCGGTAATTTTAATATCATAGGTATTTTGTTCTTGTTTTTCGAGATCAACTAATATTTGTTCATTTAAAAAAGCTTCTCTTTCATCTTGAAGTTTAGTTTTTTCTGTTGCTAGATCAAGATTACTAGCAAGGATACTTTGATCTTGATTAGATAATTCTAATTCTTTGATTGTTAGGAGTTCCCACTTTTTATTAAGCTCTTCTTTTTCTAATAAAAGAGTATCCTCAACACGTAAAGGTGCAGAAACATCTTTTTTAGTGAGTTGATTAGTGATACTAAGAACATTAATAACTCTCATATAATCTAAAAAATAAAGTGTTGATCCAGCAATAGCAATATTAATAAGTAATAAAATGGCGACTTTTATCCATTGACCCATAGTTTTCCTCGATATTTGTTAGACTTAGTTATGTCGTAAATTATAATAATAATTTAAAACACGGGGGACGTATTCTTGTGTTTCTTTATAGTTGGGGATACCATTAGCTCTGTCAACAGCATCTGGTCCTGCATTGTAGGCAGCAAGTGATTTGGTAATATCACCATCATAACGGGTAAGCATTTCTTTCAAGACAGCAGCTCCACCGTAGATATTTTGTTCAGGGTCAAAAGAGTCTGTCACTCCTATACGTTTAGCCGTATAAGGCATGAGTTGCATAAGTCCTTCTGCACCTGCATGAGAAACAGCATTAGGATTATAAGCAGATTCTGCTTGGATAACCGCATGTATTAATCGAGCATCTACACCACTAGCAACAGCTGCATTTTCAACGAATTTATCCCAAGTTCCTGGATTAGAAGAATTTATAGCATTACTAGGAATTGACTTAGGTTGTGAAATAGGCATAGCACCTGTTTTTTGATATAATTCCATCAAGGAATCGGTACGACTTCCTAATAAATCACTAGGGAGAAGACTGTCATTATCACTGTCTCCCAACATATTTAATTGATTATCACTTTTAGATTTCATTACTTCGTTTAAAATTTCAGAAAAGGTATCTCCATTAGGACGAGCTTCTGTTGTTTTTGCAGGTGTTTGTTTGGGAGTAGCTTGCCCTATTTTTTGGATTTGCATAATACGATCTTCTATAGATTGTATTCTTGTAATAATATGACTCGCTGGCATAAAACCTTCTTTTTTATCGATATTGTATATAGTATAGCATTATTTATAAAAAAACACAAAAAACATATTTGATGTATTAGAATTACCATTAAGAACAAACTTATCTCTTGAGTTTTTTTAGAAAAAACTGTATACTTTATTTTATACATTCTTTATCAAAGTAGTATAATTAAATAATAAGTTGTAGGTAGCATGAGTAATATTGGTATTTTGGGCGTTAACAAGCCTGCAGGTATGACATCTTTTGATGTGGTTCGTCAAATTAAAAAAGAAACAGGAATCAAAAAGATAGGACATGGAGGCACATTGGATCCCATGGCTACTGGAGTACTACCGATTTTATTTAACGAAGCAACTGCTTTTTTTGATGTCTTGTTAAATTCTGTGAAGATTTATGAAACAGAAATCCAACTAGGCACTTTTACCGATACTGATGACAAAGAAGGACAAATAACAGAAACTCTTCCTGTCAAAGAGATTACTTTAGAAGAAATAAAAAAACATATAGAATCACTCACAGGTACGATTTCTCAAATTCCTCCTCAATATTCTGCTTTAAAAGTAGATGGCAAAAGAGCCTATGATCTTGCCCGTGAAGGAAAAGAAGTAGTTTTAAAAGCAAGAGAAGTGACAGTTTATCTTTGGGATACTATTTCTTATGATACAGAAACTAAAATTATCAAAGCTAGAATTCATTGTGGTTCTGGTACTTATATTCGCTCTCTAGGCAAAGATCTAGCCATAAAACTCCAAACGGCAGGGCATTTGATTTCTCTTCGTAGAGTTTCTTCTGGTGGTATTGATATTAAAAATACGATAGAATTTGAAGATATTGCTTCAAAATGGCAAGAAAAATTTATTTCTCCAGAAGATGCTTTGGCATTTTTACCATTAATAGAGTGGGAAGGAGATAAAAAACATCTTCTTCACGGCAAACCTCTCGTAAGAGAATTGTGCAAATATCCTTCTAAAGATGGAATTTATAGATTAATGTATGCTGGTCGTATTGTCGCTTTATTAGAATATAAAGAAAGAAGACTCTCCTACAAAAAAAATCTTATGCATTTGTACAAAGATGCACAAACAGAAGAAAAATAATTAATAAAAAGCAATAGAGGAAAAGATATGTTTAAATTAAGTGCTAATTCTAAATGTTATATAATGCTTAGTGTTGTGTTGGCAGTGATGATAGGATTCTTATTTAGAGAAAGTTTCTCAGGAATGATTTTACAAGGATTAGATGATAATATTTCTATGAGAGCTGTTATTGTTCGTTCTTTATTATCAGAACAAGGCTATCATTTTATTTCTAATTATTGGATAGGTTTTATTTTTAATGTACCCAATCCAGATTTTTATAATACTATTTTAGCATTAACAGGTAGTGAAAAAGTAATAGGAGTCTATGTTTTAGCCCTAGTTTTGTCTGGCTTTGTTACTTTTAAATTAATCAGACGTTTGGAAGTTTCCCCTACGGGAGCAATTTTTGGAGCAATTTCTTATACTTTTTTACCCCATGTGCTTTCTTTAGTATATAGTGGACATGCTTTAGCATTAGAAGCTATTCCTATGACTCCAGCTTTTTTATTATGTATTAGTGTTCTTTTAGATGGTAAAACAGACTCTAAAGTTTTTAAAGTGTTAGCGGGAATTTGGGGTGGTATTTTTTGGGCTTGGATGATGATAGGTGAACCACAAAGAGGGATTTATGGTACAGTACTAGGGATGGCTTGGACAATTTATCTCTTGGTACAAACTAAAGCGATCTCTTTTAAATCTTTATTTTCAAAGCCTAAAGAATTTATTTCTATACAAACAATAACTAAAAAAATCGTATATTTATTTATTATTCTAATTGTGGGATTGGGTGTATTTCTCTCTACAATCAAATTTTGGGCAAACTCAGAATTTTTAACAACACAAGGATCTTGGGAATTTTCAACTTCTTGGTCTTTCCCTCCTTCAGAATTAATAGATAGTTTTGCTTTTGGGTATCATGGATTGAGTTCTTCAGAGCCTGAATTTCCTTATCATGGGGACAAACCTATGTCTGGCAATTCTGATTCTTTAGGATTCTTCTTAATGTTCTTTATGATTTGTGCAGTATCTTTAGCTTGGAAATCTCAAAAAAAAGGTCTTCGATTTTTTACTATTGTAGGACTAATTGCTTTATTCTTAGCCTTTGGTAAGTACTTTCCTGGGACACCTTTCTTTTGGTTATGGTATCATTTACCAGGAATGGATAAATTAAGAATACCTGCTAAATTTTTGAGTATTACAGGGCTTTCTTGGAGTATCGTTGCTGCGATGGGATTAGATTCTGTTAAAGAATTATTTGAATCCAATCAAGAAAAAATTAAAAAAAACTTTCTTATTGTTCTAAGTGCTGTTACGGTAATATCTGTTTTATGGTTTGTATTGTTATTTTTCACTGATGGGGGCGATGTCACTGTCATCAGAAAAATCTTAGGACGTGAAAATAGAGCAATGGTAGATGCGGCTTTAACAGGACGTATAAATGCTATTCTGAGTATGGCTTCTTTATTTGTAGTACTAACAGGAATGGCAGTCTTTTTTATTAAAAAACCTAAATTTGCCAAATTTTTTCCTATTTTTATTATTATACTTACGATGCAAAATCTTTATGTTTCGAATCGCTTTTATATAGAAAGAACTTATGTAACTTTAGAACAAGCATATCCTAGAACAGAGCTAATAGCATTCTTAGAAGATAATCTTACTCAAGGCTATAGAGCTTCTGGATCTTTATTTTTACCAAATCTTACTGGCTCGCCACATCCTATGGGTGCTGTTGTAGAGCAAGCATTATACCCTCTTAATAACTACGATCTTACTTACGCTTTTCCTTATTATGATATTAATATGTTTGGACGTATTCCTATATCTCGTTTGGATGATGAGTATATGAATTTCTTTAAAAGTGCTTTTGATAGTGTTCCTACTTACCAAACTTACGATGATATTTGGGAAATGAATAAAAGATTATGGTATATTGGTAATGTAAAATATTTATTGATTGGTGCTGAAAATATGCAGGCATTTGCAGAACAAATCACAAGAGATACAATATTTATTACTAATGTCATAGGAAGTTACAATCAACCTGTAGCTGTTTATGAATTAAAACACAAATTACCTCGTTTTGCTTTAATACATAATGTAAAAATAGTATATGATTTATTTTTATTCAAGGATATGTCAGAGTCACTGAGAGATATAGAAAATTTTATCCTTCCTATAGAAGAG
>CAMQSH010000047.1 GCA_947036575.1 uncultured Brevinema sp.
ACCTTATTTTCAAATCCAGTTTGGACTTGAATTACAAACCAACCTCTAGCCATTATTGCATCAACTCTTGAAGTCCTAAACGTGTAATCACGTCAACTCCAAATAAGATTCCTGAGAAAATTGCCACAAAAATACATGTTGCAATAGTAGCACGCACAACTTCATCTTTTGTTGGCCAAGTGACTTTACGTAGCTCTTCAACAGAGCCTTTAATCATTTCTACAATGTTTGCCATATTACACCTTACATCTATTTTTTGCGCATCAATTCTCAAGCGAAAAACTCAGGGTAGGAGGGACTCGAACCCGCAACACACGGTTTTGGAGACCGTTGCTCTACCATTGGAGCTACTACCCTATATATATAAATATATAAAAAAAATTATTTAATTTCTTTATGTATTGTATGTTTTCGTTCACGGGAACAATACTTTTTAAGTTCAAGTTTTGTTCTTTCTTGGATCATTTTTTTTGTTTTGGTTGTTGTGTAATTACGCTCTGCGCAACTTTCACATTCTAACGTAACAATATGTGGCATATAAAGCTCCTCTATAAGTGCTAGCCCACAATCGGAATTGAACCGATGACCCCTTCCTTACCATGGAAGTGCTCTACCAACTGAGCTATGTGGGCATTCTTAAAACAATTCTATGTGTATAGACTTTGATAAAAAGTATAAATGATTTCTATAAAAATGTCAATCGTTTTTAATAAATAATTCATAGCCAATCCTTGTATCCTTATACTTGTGTTTAGATATTTTTTATTATATAATTAAATCAAAAAAGATATAAAAAAGAGAGTCTCATGATTAGAAATTTTAGCCCTCAAGATATCCCCAATTTCCCTAATATAAAAATATTATCTTATACCAAACAAAATAATGTATCAAAAGATTATTTACTTATTGAGAGACCTCCCTTCATATCAGCCTTTATCAATATTGACAATCAATATGGGATTTTTATAGAACAATATAGACCTATTATCGATAAAACAACTTTAGAAATTCCTATGGGTAAGATAGAAAAATTTGATCTATCTGTCAAAGATGCGTTAATAAGAGAATTGCAAGAAGAGTGTAACTTATTTTTAGAAGAAAATCTTTCATTTTTATTAGTAAAAAATATTAAGACAGAGGCTACAACAAAATTAACATTCACTAACTGGGATATTATAGAAGAAAGTCCCAATTTTCTTAGTCCTGGTTTTTCTACCTCTCAACAATACCCTTTTATGATCTCGCTCACAAGCTCATCTGAGGATATTACTACTTTTTTTGAGCAACACAAACCCTTCTCCCAAGAAACAGATCTCAAGGTACATATAAAAAAATTGAATAAAGATTTATTCAATCAATTAGATGGATTGAGTCGTTATTATTTGATTAGTTTTTTGTATCAACAAAAATTATAAACCCCAGTAAAAAGGACGAAGCATCACACTATGTCCTTTAGAGAATAATTCTGTATTCCTATCTTTATTTTATTTCATTTTTTTGATATTCATCAAGATATTCATTCATTAAATCCAATATCTCTTGTGGCTTTTCTTTTACCAGTCCCAAACTAATCGTGATAGGAGGGCTCCCCGTCATTTTGGCAAAAAACCGAACTAGTATTTGTTTGTATTTAGGGAGCTTTTCTAAGAGTAAGTCCCTATCTTTGACTTCTACTCCAATAAATTTTTGTGATTTATACACAGAAACAGAGATGCTTTCTACATTACTCCAAGGAACAAAACCAAAGCTAGCATTCGCACCATAATCGATAAAACCTTCAGAATCAATCACCATCTGCTCTTTATTAAAAGTACAGATCAAAGAGAGTAATCCCCCTCCAAAAAACAATGTGCCTACTATTCCTACTAATTTCATGATATAAGGATGATGCCTTGAGCTGGATGCATCAACTATAATACAAAACACACTCGCAAGAGTCATCAGTAATGCTAAAAACAAGATAAATAATTGCTTCGTCCAAATTTTTTTAATGACTACTCTATCCATATTCAAACTACCTGAAATATTTATTTTGTTGGGCTTTCTAAGCCTCTTCTTCGTTGTTACGTGTACCTGAGGCGTATTCACCAGCACAAATATCTAGAACTACACGTACAGGCTGGATTAAAGAGTCTTCATATTGGCATTTCCACCTACTATCCTCTTCAAAACCCCCTATGGTTTCTCCATCGTTAATGGGAGCATTTGCGACATATGTATAATGTGCTACATCAAAGGCATGTGAGACGATTTTGTTCGGATCAACTCCATGAAAATGATATTGCACATCGGGCAGACCAATAGCATAAAGTCCTAAAGTATCTATAACGCTATCTTCTGTACCTTGTATATTAAAGAATCGTATATTCACCCCAGAATGTAAAAATCGATCTTCTTTTAGTATCTCACTATTAAGAATTTGCTCAGGAAGAAGTAATTTTCCTGCCGATTTAACCCATACCGCTTTACAATTAGGATAAATCTCCAAAGCCACTTCTAGCCAATCCATAAGCATTTCACAACGATCTTTATACTCCAAAAGAGAGGACATCATATCAAAGATAGCTACTTCATGAGAACAGCTTGCTAGTATTTCTTCAGAGTTTGCTATATTCCAAAATTGACTCCGTGAAAGAGTATCAATAGAATCTTGTATAAAATCAGAACTATCTGTTAGCACAATTTGAGCAGGAAGCAGACCTTCTGTATATTGAACGGGATATTTTTTGATAGCAAATGAGTGCATATTCCCCGCATTAGCAACGGTATCCACTTCTCCAAATTTTTGGATAAGAGCCTTCTTGAGTATATCCATATTTAATTTTGTTGGCTCTTCTGAGAAGAGAAGTTTTATCATATATAAATTCTCGAATTTTGCTTTTTCGGAACTATCTTGTTGAAATCCTGACATTTTTATCTCCCATAGAATAATTCTATATTCCTATAAATCATTATAACTTCTAAATATTAATCTGTCAACGAACACTAAAAAGGACGAAGCCCTACACCTCGTCCAAACCCATTAAATAGAGCACTCGTCAAACTATTTATTCTATAATACTTAATTCGCTAGTATACTATACAATCCTCTATCACTAAGTACAAAATCCATTGCTATATCGTGATCTTCTTTGGGGATAGATTCTAAAATAGCCTCATGATAACAGACCCCTATTTTTAAACTAGAAGGATTTTGTTGTAGAAATCTATCATAAAATCCAGCTCCATACCCCAATCGAATGCCTTGTTTATCAAAAGCCAATCCTGGTACAAATATAATATCTATATTACCTTTGTATTCCTGAGTTATTGGTTCTAAAATATTAAAATTACCTTGTTGAAGATCTGCATAGGAATTAAAATCACAAAAAGTGATTTCTATAGAAGAAACCACTTTGGGCAATAAAACTTGAATATGTTGAGACCATGCAAATTCCCACAATAACGTTAAATCCAATTCCTTTTTGATAGAATGATAAAATGCTACAGTAGTATTTTTTTGTAAAAAATGTTTAGCTAATGAAAAAACTTGTTCTTGTGCATGAATAATTTCTTCATTATTTTTTGATATTTGTTGATTCTGTATTATCGATCTTAGTTGATTTTTGTTCATTAATACTTCCGTTAGTATCTTGTTTACGTACTTCAAACTCTAATTTTTCTTTTAATTCTTTAGCATCTTCATATCTTTCTTCGCCTATAGCCAACTCTATATTTTGAATAATATCGTTAATATGACTTGATCTATGAAATTTCTCAGCTTGATCAATTAACTCCGCCACTAACAATTCGTGTTCAGCTTCTACTACATAGTCACTCATTAGTAACTCTTTGTCTAAAAAAATCAACATATTATCGTTTAAAGCAATAAGTAAGCCTTCTTGCCATGTATCAAAAGACTTTGGCATTAGAGTATGTAGTACAGCTTTCATTTTACCATTAAGTTTAGATAAAACACAAAAATTTTGATCTCTATCTTTGATGTTCAAACAATCATTGTACAAAAATGTTTTATCTTTTATAAATTCGTTTAGTTGTTGTGCAAAATTACTCGTTATTTTATGATGAAAAACCCCATCTGAAGTTTGAAAATAAAGAATATAATCAGAATCTTCAAATATAATATTAATATATTCTATAAGAATCATACGTTCCCCTGTATACAACCTAGAATCTTTAGCTATAAAATACAATTTCATAAGAATTATATTTTATGTGCAATTCTATATAGTATGTTAGAGCTCCTTTTCTGAATTTATATTTTTATTAGATGAATTATTTATTAATTTATTTGTTAAAATTTTCATTTCTGTTACTTTTCCACTCAACCCTGATAAATCAGAATACTTTAATAACCAAACAACAGCACTAATATACTCTTGAGCATGTTTAAGTATTATTTCTACTGTTTTTTTATAAAGTGTTTTTGATTCATGAATCTTAGTATCCATAAGAATCTCATCCCAATTACCTACCATTTCTTGATCTGTTCCTTTAGAGTTTATTACTTGTGTTAATAAAGTACTGAATAATTCGAATATTGATAAAAGGTTTTGTCTTATGGCAAAAGAGTTACGAGACATTTCTTTTGCTTTTTTATCATCAATTTCTTGCCCATTTTTAGCATTTTTTATCATTCCTGTTGTACGTAAAATACGAAGATAATCATTTATTAATTCATAAAACTTTGTTAATTGGCTATTTAGCATTTTGATTTCTTTTTTAGCATCAAAACGCCCCGTCTTAACACCTGGAATAACATAGAAATTAATATCATTCCATATAGTATATTCTTTATCAAAGTAATCCACCAACACATAAGCATAAAACAGTTGATCTGTTGGTGAAAAAAGAGAACGTAAATCTTTGCCATCTTCAAAAGAATCCATGTATTGTTGAAAATCTACACTTTCTTTAATAAATTCAATACCATTTTGAATTTCTTCTGATGGAAATAAACTTATTTTTTTTTCTTCTACTTCTATTAACTCTTCTTCTTTCTTTTTTTTATAAAATGCTTTTAATTCTATACTTAATTGACCCACTTTTATGGTAGATGCTGTAGTCTTATCTAAAAACTCTTCTAATGTCTGATAAGGGCTTTTATTATTATACCTAACTCTATAATAATTAATAAGTTCTTCAAGCCATATATACCATTCACCCCATATCGATGTGAAAATATCAGTTATTTTTTTTGGAGTATAGCTATTGTGAATTTTTTTATGAAAACATAATTCATAGTTTCGTGCAATAAGCTGAACTGCTGTTTGCATCTGAACATGATAAGGATAGAATGTAAACATTCGACTACTAATTAATTTAAAAAAGTTTTCAGATTTATTTACAGAAATTGGCATTGTATTTTTTAAATTTATAAACCATTGTTCTTCAAGCATATGATAAGTATAGTACGCTAATTCATATTCAAAAAGCAATTCTTTATTAGCAATATAATCTCTAAATTTTAAGGATTCTGCTGTCGTTTCTTGAAAAACAGGATCTAACATAACTTTTAACATTCCTAATTCTGTATAGACTTTTTCCAAAGTCATTTTTTTAAATTTTTGAGAAAACTGTGTCGCACTAAAATTAAAAATATTTGCAAACATACAAGTCAAACGAACAACAAAAACTTGAAAACTTGAAACTTTTTTAGGCTCTGGTACAGCGTTTTGTTTTGATTTAGTCACAACTGCTACAGGTTTTCCCGTATTAGCAAAAGGATTTATATTCTCTTGAGTTGGTCTTACACTATGATTTCCAACTTTTACATTCTTGGGACTATCATTTGATTTTTGTGGATCAGGAACAATTTCTTTAGTATCCATATTTATAACTTTTCCACCAGCAGATTCAAACTTATCAAACAAATCTTTTTTTGTGTTTTTATCCATATCTGCAATATTTAATCTAGATTGAATCTTATCCAAATTGTCTTTTTTACTCATGTTCTTCTTCCATAATATCAATGATTTATTTTTTTGATGCCTTATTTTTTGGAAACCATAACTCCATCCAGCAATATATGTGGCGTAAATAAAGAATGCTCTTTGTGAATTTTATTTTCTAACATAGGAATTTTTTTTAATAATTCAAAAGCATTCCCTGAAAGCATTATATCTTTTACTTTACCTTTGAGTTGTCCGTTTTCAATTAGGTATGCCGTTTCTGCTAATACAGAAAAATCTCCTGCCATCGTATTAGATTGCCCTTCTCCCAAAGACATTACTAACATTAGTCCATAATCAACAGAAGCTATCATTTCTTCCAAAGAAGATTCACCTACTCCCAAAACTCTATTAGATAATGCTGGGGTAGGTAGGGATAGAGAATTTCTAGAAGCATGTCCCGTTGTTTGGGCGTTCATTTTTTTAGCTGTCGTACAATCATAAATAAAATTTTTAAAAACACCATCTTTGATGATATCTAATTTTTTTCCTATAGTACCCTCATCATCAAAAGGGGCTGATGCAGGACCTAGATAATAATAAGGATCATCAATAAAATTGAATTTTTTATCAAACATCTGCTCATCAAGTTTATGTGCAAACAGAGATAACTCTTTATATAGAGTTTTTCCATTAATAGCTATTTCTATTGGTGATAAAATCATATCTATTGATGGTGGGGCAAAAATAACAGGCATTTTTCCAGTCTTTTTTAAGACAGAATTTTGTCTTGATCGTTCTAAGCGTTGTTCTAAATCTATTAAAATAGAAGCAAAATCACAAGAATCATCATAAAAAGATTGCCCTTCATACATTTCTAAAAAAGATCCATCTTCTGCTAGTTCAAACAATCCGCCATGAATCGAGAGAGAAGAAGTTTGATATTCACCCACAAATCCACTGGTATTACTTAAGTATAATTGAGAACAATTATTTTGTGCCCCTGTAGAAACTTTGGCTTGTGGAGCAAATTTTTTAATTTCATTTAATAATTCGCCAGCCATTTCTTTTAGGTCTGTTTTATTATACTGTATATTTTTATTGTTGTAAAGCCAATTAAGGTTCTGATAATTATTTTCGCTAGGCAATGTTATATCCAACATTTCTCCAAACACAGCCGACTCTTTAGCGTTTTTTATCATGGTATCTATTTGCTCAGGATTATTGATACTAGCATTCCCTACTTTACCTTCATTAAAAAGTCTACAATACACAGCAGAGTAAGAAACATCATCTATAGAATTTAATTTATCAAATTCAAATGATACTGATTGTGAGTAAGAAACTTGCCCAACAACATCACCTTTATCCATTTTTTGTACGGAGTCTTGTACTGCTTTTTTAATTATTTTTTCATGACTGTATCCACGATTAATCATTATCTCTCCTTAAAAATTGAACGGATATTTTATTTTTTATTGAAATAGATATACCCCTATTCCACCTGCTAATGTCCCAAACCATATATGTTGATTTTCTCTTGTAATTGTGGTAATATCTAAACCTGGAAGACCATCACTCAATCCAAAAGAAGTCCATTTTTTCTTTTTTATATCGTAAATACTCACTCCAGACTCTAAAGTCCCTACCCACAGTTTATCCTCTATTAACAATAAACTTTCTATATAATCAGATCTTATATCTTTTGCACCATACTCTTCTAATATTTTACCTGAATTTTTATTAATTTTTAACAAGCCTTGTCCATAAGTACCAATCCATAAAACATCAGGATTTGAATCTCTAATTATTGTTTTTGCAGACACATTTGGTAAAAAATGCTCTACTTTTTGACCTCTATATACTAAGACACCTCTCTCTGGTGTTGCAATAAAAAGATCATCTCCTACATGTAATATATCTAAAACACTATGAGAAGGCACAATATTTTCCCATATATTTCCATCTTTACTACGAAAAACTCCTTTAAATAAGGTTGATACATAAAAAGATATACCATCATGAGAGATCGTTTTTAATTTATAATTTTTCATAGCTTCAACGTTATACCATTTGGAGTCTTTTTTGTTATAATAAGCTAAACCATTATGTGTTGCTACCCACACTTTATCTTTTTGTACCAAAATATCTCTTACATAATCAGAAGGAAGTTTTGTGTTTCTAGCATTAAAAATATCTAATTTAGATGTAGATCGACTAAAACGAGAAACAGCCCCTGACCACATTCCTATCCAAACATCATCTCCATCAAACTCTATAGTACTAATAGCATTATCTGGTAAGAATTCTAATCGAGAAAGATAACGCCATACAATACGTCTCTTTAAATAAAATATATCTTTAGCAAGAGCGTGTTCTCCTTTGAGTTTTATTAACTCTTCTATAGCTCTATTAATATAAAATAAAGCTTCAGAACGTTTTTTTTGTGCATAAAGAAAAAACGATGCTCTATAGGCAGCCTCAACTTTTATAGAGGTCTCTTTGTCTATAGATTGATAAGATTTAATATATAAGATTAAAGCTTGATTAGTAAGATTTCTTCTTATTAATCTATCCGCAGCATCTAAATATGCTTTAGAAAAATTAAGGTTACGAAAAGATTTAGGACTCAACTCTACCCATGTAGCTAGTAAATCTATTTTTTTTTGTGCTGATAAATCAAGCATCATATCTGTCAGTTCAAATTGCACTATTTGTCGGTTTTTAATTTGCTCAAAAGTTACTGCTGAATAATTAATCTTAGGAAATACAATTAATAAACCTAATATCAGTATATAACGAACACCCATTTCATCTCCTGCATATAATATAAATATTATACATATTATCGGAATATATCATATTAAATTTATATAAAAGTAATAGCTTATTTTTAGACTATAAAGAAAATGTATTGTATAATGTTGAAACACTTAGTTATTTAGGATACTTCTATGATTAATTATATTAAAAAGTTTATCATTAATCAACGCTGTATTTCTTGCAATTCTATAAAAACAGAACCATACTACTATATTTGCCCTAAATGTATTGAGTCATTAACTTTAGTAGATACTTTAGAAAAAATTTGTCCTTTTTGTCATGACACTTGGATCAACAAAGGTGTTTGCCAAAATTGTTTCAACAAAAAACCTCTTTGGCAAAATATATATACTCTTTACTCCTATAAAGAAAATGTAATGAAACAATTAATACATTTGTATAAATTCAAAGATTCCTCTTTGGCAGAACATGATCTTATTTTATTAATAAAACCTCACTTAATACCTTTTAAAGATTATCATTTTATTATTACACCTTGTAGTGCTAAAACACTCAAGCGTTTAGGGTATAATCCTGTAACAAGAATTATCCAAAAATTAGGTCTTGAATATTCTGAGTCTTTATCTAAAAATCAAACACAGACTATTAAAAAATTAAAACGACAAGAAAGATTGGAAACATCTAAAACTATGATATTTCATCCTGAAAAAATAAATACTACTAAAAAACTGATTATTGTTGATGATGTTTTTACAACAGGTTCTACAATTATTCAAGCATCATTAGCCCTAAACAATCACAATTTTTTATCTTTTGACATTCTCTGTTTTTTTAGAAGTTAGATAAAAAGTTGAAATTATTATTCATCATCTATATATTATTTTTAAAAAATACCGAAAATATATCGAAAATATATATTAAATACATTATTAATCTACATTAATTATAGGTAACATAAGCTATATGGATTTCAATAAAATCTTTGATACTTATTCTAACAATATTGACACTACAGAGCGCTCTAATGAATTTGAACAAATTCCTCCTATACCAGCAGACACCTTGCAAAAAGTAAAGAATTTTATTCAAGATTTTGATAGTAATAAAATTTCTGATGATCTTGATGACCTCCTAGAAGAAGAGAGTAATGATGATGGCGAAGGAATTCCAGATCCTGTTACAGACGCTCCTCCAGATCCTATTCCTAATGATATTTTAGACGGACTTTCTCAGCTTGATCAACCTATGGATCTTTCCTTAAATGATTCTGAGGATCCTATTGAAGATACTCCTAACGAAGTTAATGAAGAAAACACAGAAAATGAATTTGAAAACTTTGATGAAGCTCTCGAGTTAGATGAAAGCTTTGACGAAAATCCTGATGAGAATTTTACAGAAAATCTATCTGATGATTTAGATGAAGAAATCACTGAATATAACGAAGATCTTGAAAACAATGAAATCGAAAACTTCGATGAGGATTTCACAGACAATTTGCCTAACGACTTAGATGAAGAAATTGCTGAATCTAACGAATTTCTTGAAAATGATGTAATTGAAAACCTTGATGAAAATGATTTAGATGATGATTTTGATGTTAGTGATTTTGTTAATAATTTTGATGATTCTGACTCTGAAGAAAGCTTTGACGAATTTGATGAAGAGATAGGGAACAGCGTCTTTACTGAGGAAATATCAGCACCTATCCTCGATGACTCTGAAGAATTTGATATAGAATTACCAGAAGAATTTAAAGAAAATATTATTGAAAGTGATGACGAATTTAATGAAGAAGATCCATCTTTAGAAGTTCCTGACTTTTCAAATACAGAACCTGATCCGAATTCTTTTGAAATTCCTACATCATCTTTAGGTACTCCTACATTCTATGAAGAGGTAGATAAAAGTCTTAATTTTAATATTTGGGATAAACAAGAAAAAGATAACTCTTCTATAGATTTAGAACTTACACAAGAACAAATCTTTAAAATAAGATATAAAATCAACTCTTTTGTAGACAAAGATTTGAGATTTAAGATTAGAGAAATTATTGCTGATCCAGAATCATATGCTGAAATTTATAAA
This sequence comes from uncultured Brevinema sp., assembly GCA_947036575.1. GTDB lineage: Bacteria > Spirochaetota > Brevinematia > Brevinematales > Brevinemataceae > Brevinema_A. The sequence continues at coordinate 10,761 of CAMQSH010000047.1, forward strand.
AAACTCACATCTTTATTACTTATTGATGTACCAGAAAATGTTATTCAAAATCTCTTAGCTCAATTAAATAATACAGATACTATTGATAATTACCAACTATCTGAAAGCCCTGTAATTCGTTCTACTTTTCATGCCCATGATGTAGCAGATTATCAAGATTCTATTTATCGTTTAAAAACCGAATTTTTCTATAATATTAAAAAATATTCTTTATATGGATTAGTTGTTCTTTTATCTGGAATTATTGCTTGGTTTGGATTTGCACAACCAGTACGTATTAATTCTATTTTTAGTAAAGGATTAGTAGAAATACAAAAAGATAATTTTATTGAAGGAGAAGCTCTCTTTCAACAGGCTACAGCCATTGCTGGAGAACCTATAGCAGAATGGTTTATGAAATATGCAGATGTTTATAATAACAAAAATTTGATAACAGAAGCAGAAAGAAAATATCTATCTGCAATAGCCATAGAACCTCAGAATATTACTATTGCTACTAATATAAGTAGTTTTTATACCAACTTAGGACCTAAATTCTATAGTAATGCTATTTCTATTATGGAAAACGTAACAAGCTATCATCCTAAAAAATTTGAAGTTTGGGATGATTTGGGATCTTTACTTATTAATTATTCTGATTTCTTTATGGATAATAGAGATAAACAAACAGAATTATTATATAAAGCAGCAGATGTCTATCAACAATATATTCTCAAAAACCCTAAGGACCCTGCTCCTTATTATAGAATGGTAGATATCTATATTAGAATAGGAAATAAAGAACAAGTTGATTTGATTTTTCAGTTAATTGCTAAATTAAATCCAAAGTATATTAATTTATCCATGATGAATCAATTAGCAAAATATTATACAGATCAAAGAGAATTAACAAAAGCTGAAAGAGTGTTAAGACAAATAACACCTATGCTTGATCAATACTATAATAAAGTTCCTGAACTTCAGAAACTCATGAATCAATATTATAATATTGATCCTTTAGAAATTTCGAATATATTAAGTTCCAGTTATTATGAATTTGCTCGCTATAAAATGCTCTCTTATGATGCTAAAAATGCTGGGATTTTATTGACTAATTCCATTTCCTTTAATCCTAATCACGGAGATAACTACAATCTTTTAGGAGAATTATATCTCTACTCTCCAAGTCATGAGAGTGATAAGCTTGTACAAGCTAAAAAACTTTTTGACCAAGCTTTAGCTATAAATCCTGAGAATTATAAATCTCATATTAATTTAGGACATATGTATTATATGTGGGATAGTGAATTTGGAAGTATTGCACAAGCTCATGATACTGCAGCATTTCATTATCGGATTGCTAAATCAATGATGCCTAACTCTATAAAAAACAATTTGTTAAGCTATAATTATGGGTGGTTAGAATACCAAAATAATAATCCTGAAGAAGCGATTGACTCTTGGAGTGAGATTTATAAAGAAACTCCTAACAATCCTGTTCTTTCTTATGCTTTAGGATCTGCTTTATACAAAATTGGAAATCCTCAATTAGCACAAATGGAGTTAACTAAAGCTGCTGATACTTTTAAAGTACTAAAAGATAATATCCCACAACCAGATCTTAATAATAACAGACATACAGAAATTTATACTCAATTAGCAAAAACATATAACAATCTTGGTGTTATTAATGCAAACTTTGGGGCAGCAAATGCTACAAGAAAAGATTATTTTGATTCTCAAGCTTTATTAAATTTTTATAATGCTCAAGATATTTCTGACCAATTAAATACTATTTATAGCACTGCAGAATATAATATTGGAGTCATTACAAGGCCTAATATACGTAATCGTCAGACCATTTTTGATGATGCTATTCCAAAACAAACAA